>URTN01000044.1 GCA_900550795.1 uncultured Mollicutes bacterium | reverse complement strand
ATATAATCAATATTAATATCTTTTCTAACCATATCTCAATTGGTTCAAATGGAGATATAGCCAATGAAGGAGAATTTATTTTGCCTTATCTAAGCAAGGTAAAACTCAGCAGCAGAAATTATTTAATTTGTAATATTTTGTCTAATATTTATCCAATAGATTTTGCTAATCCATTTGAAAAAATCATTGATAATTATAAAGATGAAAATTCGTCAATATATCCTTTACTAAAATCTGGTTATCAAAAGTTTGAATTTATATTTACTTCAATGAAAAACGAAGAGGAAAATGAAATCAAAGAGGAAATAAAAGGACCTATTTACAAACTTGATTATAAGAAAATAAGCAAGGGTAACAGAGAATACGATAACGATATATTATCCTTATGTTTTGATTCTGCTAAATCTAGGCAAGAAATAGCTAAATTAACTCCATATACAAGTCGCTCATCTTTCCTTACTAGCGTACTTAATCCTTTGCTAGAAGCCTCTTTATTACTTCCTACAACCAAGTTCAAGACTTCACCAAATAATAAATATTTCACTAATCCAGCCAAAGTAAAAAGGATAAAAAAATAGCCACCTAATTTTATTTCGATAGCTATTTTTGGATGGTTATTTCTCTATTAATTCGAGCTTTTGATTTTCAAGTTTCATCAAATAGGCTTTCTTAGTAGATAAGTTACCTTCGACGATCCTAGAAGCGATATAGGTTTCAATTTGATCTTGGATAAACCTCTTAAGCGGACGTGCTCCAAATTCGGTATTGTAAGCAGAATCTAGGACATAATCGGTAATCGATTCATCAAAATCGACTGAATAATATTGTTCTTTTAGCCTTTCTTGAAGTTCGTTTAACATCTTCTTGACGATTAAGCGTTGAGTTTCCTTGCTTAATGGATTGAAATAGACAATTTCATCAATTCTATTAAGGAATTCTGGCTTAAAGGTTGTATGAAGCAGTTTCTCGACCATGTCTTTGTGTCCATCAAGGATATATTCAGATCCAAGGTTAGAAGTCATGATGATGACCGTATTCTTAAAGTCAACTAATCTACCTTGAGAATCGGTGAGTCTTCCTTCATCTAGAACCTGCAATAAGAGGTTAAATACTTCAGGATTGGCTTTTTCGATTTCATCAAATAGGACTATGGAATAAGGATTTCTCCTAACTTTTTCAGTTAATTGGCCACCTTTTTCATAGCCAACATATCCTGGAGGAGCACCTATTAAACGTGAAACGCTATAACGTTCCATATATTCAGACATATCAATTCTAATGATGTCATTTTCATCATCGAATAAAGCTTCTGCCAAGGCTTTTGAAACCTCAGTCTTACCAACCCCAGTAGGACCTAGGAACAAGAATGAACCAATTGGTCTATTAGGATTTTTAATACCTGCCCTCTGACGAAGGATTGCATTATAGACTAGGCTAATCGCACTATCTTGTCCAATAACACGTTTAGCCAAAACATTTTTGAGGTCTAGAACCTTTTCTCTATCGCCTTTATTAAGCGAAGAAGTAGGAATTCCAGTCATTCTAGATACAATCTTAGAAATCTCTTCCTCATCAACGATTTCGTTAACTAGGCGGTCGGAAGAGCCTTCTTTGGTTAATGAAGTAAGTTTACTCTCTAATGATGGAATTACTTGGTATTGAAGTTTAGAGGCTTCTTGGTAATTCCCTTCAGAGAACTTGACCCCTAGATCAAATTTGGCTTTTTCTAGTTCTTTCTTAATCTCTTTAGCCTCGTTGATACCTTCTTTTTCTTCTTTCCATTTCTTAGAAAGAGAATCAAATTGGACTTTTAAGGAAGTTAAATCATTATTCAAAGATGCTAATCTAGTCTTTGAAGAATCATCTTTTTCTTTCTCCAATGCAACCTTTTCGATTTCAAGTTGCCTTATTTTCCTATTAACTTCATCAAGTTCAGTAGGCATCGATTCGATTTCGACTTTAATAGAAGCACAGGCTTCATCAAGTAAATCTATAGCCTTATCAGGCAAGAACCTATTGGTTATATATCTATTAGATAAAGTAGCGGCAGCAACTAGAGCCCCATCGGTAATCCTAACCCCATGGAAGGATTCAAATCTTTCCTTTAATCCACGAAGGATAGAAATGGTATCCGCAACAGTCGGTTCACCAACCATGACAGGCTGAAACCTACGTTCTAAAGCCCTATCTTTTTCAATATATTCCCTATATTCATTTAAGGTAGTAGCACCAATACAATCGATTTCTCCTCTTGCTAGCATTGGTTTTAGCATATTTGAAGCATCTAGGGCCCCATCAGCTTTACCAGCACCTACAATAAGGTGGATTTCATCGATGAAAAGAATAATCTTTCCATTTGATTCTTTTATTTTATTAAGGACAGCTTTTAATCTTTCCTCAAATTCGCCCCTATATTTAGCCCCAGCAACTAGAGCGCCCATATCAAGCTCATATACTTCCTTCCCTTGAAGAGAAGTTGGTACATCATTTTTGACTATTCTTTCAGCCAAACCTTCAACAATCGCAGTTTTACCAACGCCAGGTTCACCTAGCAAAATTACGTTATTTTTAGTTTTTCTAGAGAGAACTTGGACGACTTTCCTGATCTCATCATCTCTACCGATGACTGGATCAAGTTTTCCGTCTCTGACCGCATCATTTACATTACGGCCGAATTTTTCCAATACATTAGGATCGGAAGCATAGTCTATTGGACCTTGTTCTTGCATATTCATATGTTTCTTTCTCCTTTCGCCAACTCAATGGCTATATTTACTATAATACATTTTTTAGCACTCGCAAGGGTTGAGTGCTAAATATTTGCAAAAAGAAAACCGCCACTAAGTTAATAATGGCGGCTAAAGAGATTAAATTACATCAAACTCTTATAAAGAGCGATGACATCTTCTTTGGTTATTGGGGCTGGGTTGCCTGGCATACAGGCATCAGCCATAGCGGAATCGGCAAGGAAGGATAAATCTTCTTCTTTGACAATTCCTTTTAAGTTGGCTGGAATTCCAACGGCGATAGAAAGATTTTGGACAGCGTCGATAGCGGCTTTCCTATATTCTTCTTGGGTCATGGAATCAACACCCTTTACGCCCATTGCTCTAGCGATTTCACGATACTTTTCGTCAGAATATGGGGCATTATATTTCATACCAGTAGGAAGAAGAATAGAACAAGCAACACCGTGTGGGGTATCATAGAAAGCAGATAATGGGTGGGCCATGGAGTGAACCATGCCTAATCCAACATTAGAGAATCCCATACCGGCGACATATTGTCCGAGGGCCATTTCTTCTCTGCCTTTCTTTTCATTTCTGCAGGCAGCTTCGATATTATGGGAAATGATGCGGATAGCTTCGATATGGAACATATCAGATAATTCCCAAGCACCTTTAGTAATATAACCTTCAATAGCATGGGTTAAGGCATCCATACCAGTGGCGGCTGTTAATTTAGCTGGCATAGTTTCCATCATAAGTGGATCGACAACAGCGATGATTGGAAGGTCATGAGGATCGACACAGACGAATTTACGATGCTTTTCTTCATCTGTTATAACATAGTTGATGGTAACTTCAGCAGCGGTTCCGGCAGTTGTTGGAACAGCAATTATAGGCATAGATGGGTTTTGGGTTTCGATAGCACCTTCAAGAGATCTAACATCAGCATGTTCTGGGTTAGCGATGATGATACCAATAGCTTTAGCAGTATCCATAGAGGATCCGCCACCGACAGCAACAATATAATCGGCTTCGGCATTTTTAAAAGCAGCAACACCATCTTGAACGTTTTTGATGGTTGGGTTTGGCTTTACTTGATCAAATACTTCATAAGCAAGATTTGCATTATCAAGAACTTTTAGGACATGGTCGACAACGTGGAACTTGACTAGGGATTCATCAGTGACAACTAAGGCCTTTTTGAAATGATGGGTTTCAGCTTCGACGGCAATATTTTCAATAGCGTTGAATCCGTGATAGCTAACAGGGTTTAAACAGAAGCGATAAGACATAATAACAATTCCTCCAATGCTTCAAATCTATTATAGAACGAAATGAAAACCAAGTTAGGTTTTTTGACAAATTTAAAACGATTTAGATAAATGAACAAAACATTGTTCAATCGGTAAAAAAGTATGTTGGTTAATCAACGGATTTCAATGACCCATTCATGTCTATGTTTTTAATGTGACGATACAAAAGGGAATTAACAATGAAAACAGATACAAATACCATAAGGATGGAAGCTAGGTATGAATACCATCGCACATCTCCAATTGTTCCAAATCCTAGGAAAGTAAATAGCCAAGCAAGGAAGCCTGCTGCGAAAGGAAGAGATAAAACTGCACCAGTCATACAAATAAATACAAGTTCCCTAAAGCAATACATGGAACATTCAAAATCCCTGTAACCTAGAACTTTTAAAGTTGCAATTTCTCTTTTTCTATCCTCGATATTCATATTGGCCAAAGAATAAATAACAGTTATCGAAATAGCTATGGCAAATAGAATAATTACTGCAGAAATCGAGCCCATAGAAGAAGCGACATTTGCAAAAAGTTCATCGTTTTTTAACGCAATACTCGCATCGTTTAATCCAAATCCAAGTAATAATAAGCCAGTTGAAAGGCAAGTTGAGAATAAAGTTAGAATAAGATTTTTCTTTTGCCTAAATATATTTCTAAAACTAGATTTCCAGGAAAATGAAATCTTATTCCAAAGCCAGGTAATTCTTTCCAATAGGATCTTCTTACCAGGTTTAGGAGAAACATCTTTTAATAAATCGGCAGGTTCTTCCTTTAAATATAAATAAGATATATAAAGGGTAATTAGTAATGAGGCAAAAGTAATACCAACTGCAATCAAAACGCCAGCAAGGCTAAACATCGTCAAATGAAAAGGTCCTAATTTAAATACGTCTTCATAAGCCTTTCTTACTACATAAGGGAGGAAAGGGGCTCCTAATAAATAACCTACTAAGCAACCTAATCCAGAAGATAAGACCGAGAAAAGGCAGAACTTAAATATAATCTTCTTCCTGCTAACCCCTAAAGAGAAATAACATCCTATCTCTTTTCTTTCATCTTTCATTAACCTAGAGATGGTAATCAAATTGATTAAGCCACATACCCCAACGAAGAAGATAGGGAATATATATGATAATTTGCTTACCTTTTGGCTATATTCGCTAAAGAGTTTGAAACCAGTGTTTTCTTCCATAGTCAAAATTGAAATATTATCTTCACCAAAATCTGAAAGTATCTTCTTTTTTATCTTGGCGACTTCGTTTTCATAACTAGAAGAAAAATAATCATGATTAATATTTAGCCTTACATAGACATCAGAAGTAATTAAAGATATAGGGAATTTAGCTGAATCAAAATACAAAATAGCAGATACATATTCCTCTTCGCTTTCATCTTCTAGCCACGCTCTTTCTTTAGCAACGCTAGTATAAAGGTCGCTTTCGACAATCCCGACAACTTCAACATCCCCAAAAGAAGAAAGTTCATTAATAGATATCTTATCCCCTATTTTTAATTTTTTTCTATTTAAGGAAGATTCAATCGAATAACATTCGGCAAGGTTAAAAAGTTCCTCTTCTCCTTCTTTTAATTTAGGAAGCCCTAATTTAGAGGAACCCTTGCTAAATGGAAGAAAATAACATCTATAATATTCATCGCCATTTTTTGAATCATATGACATGAACGGATTGATTTCTTTCACTTCTGAATATGATTTTATTTTGTCTATATCTTCGTTAGAAAATCCTGACTCTGATTTGCATTTGATAGTTAAATCAGGAGTAGTCTCGCTATAGTTTTTAGCAAAAGCATCGGTAAAAAATGGAGTCAACATGCCTAACCCGCTAGAAATGGCAACGGAAAGAAGGCAAATAACGAAATTTGCCATAAACCTTCCTTTGTTAGAAAGAAGTGTCCTTCCTACTGTTTTGGCAAAGCTAGACATATCACCACTCTATACTTTCTATATCTACTGGATTTGGGTTATGTTCATCTAGAACAATCTCACCATTTTTAATCCTAAGAAGATGATCGCCCATATCTTTTAAAGCACTATTATGGGTAACGATAATTACGGTTTTCTTTTGGGTTTTCGCACAGGAACTTAGCAATTTTAAAATCTCTTTGCCTGTTTCATAATCAAGCGCACCCGTAGGTTCGTCACAAAGAATAATATCTGGATTTTTAGCAATAGCCCTAGCTACAGATACTCTTTGCTGTTCACCTCCGGATAATTGGGATGGAAAATTGTTAAATCTTTTACCTAACCCAACAGCTTCCAAAGTCTTATCTACAGAGAGGGCATCTTTTTTAAGTTCGGTTGCTAGTTCAACGTTTTCTTTAGCAGTCAAGTTAGGCATCAAGTTATAGAACTGGAAAACAAATCCAATGTAATTACGTCTATAATCGCCTAGTTGTTTTTGATTAAATTTAGATAAATCCTCACCTTTGACAATTAAAGATCCAGAAGTAGCGGAATCCATCCCGCCGATAAGATTCAATAAAGTTGATTTACCTGCTCCAGAAGGTCCAAGAATAATAGTAAGCTCGCCTTGCTCTATCTTGAAATTAACATTTCTAATCGCGTCGACTTTACCTTCCCCTTGACCAAAGGATTTACACAAGTTTTTCGCTTCCATTACAGTTTCCATAGCTAACTCCTTTGTCAAAATAAATATAGCATTTCTACAAGAAAGAAATACTATAAATTTTCCA
>URTN01000043.1 GCA_900550795.1 uncultured Mollicutes bacterium | reverse complement strand
TTTAAGCAAGACTTCTAAGATTATTTATAAGAGAGTATTTACTTCTCAAACTTATCTTTATATCTAGCAATAGCTTTTTCTATCGCCTCTTCGGCAACTTCCCTATTTTCAAACCCACCAATTTCAGTAGGCTTTCCATTCTCTAATTGCTTATATACTTTAAAGAAGTGGCGGATTTCATCTAGAAGGTGATTTGGTAGTTCGTGGATTTGTTTTATCTGGGCATAAAAAGGATCATTATCGCAGACAGCAATTATTTTTTCATCGACAAAACCAGAGTCTTTCATATTTAGCATTCCCACTGGATGACATCTTACTAAAGCCATAGGAACTATAGGCTCGCTAGTAACAATCATGACATCTAATGGGTCGTCATCTAGACCCCAGGTTTTAGGGATGAATCCATAATTATGTGGGTAGTGAGTCGATGTAAAAAGTATCCTATCTAACATTAGGTAACCGCTATCTTCATCAAGCTCATATTTGTTCTTGCAGCCGGCAGGAATCTCTACACAGGCTAAAAAATGGTCTTTTTTAATACGATTAGAGTCAATCGAATGTACAATAATATTATTTCTCATAGGTTCATTTTACTCTAGATAGACTATCTAAAAAAGCCCTCGCAAAGGCAAGAGCTTATAAATTTGATTTAGATTAAACTACTATGTTGCAAATTCTACCTTTGACAAAGATAATCTTCTTGATTTCCTTGCCATCGATATATTGAACAATCTTTGGATTGGCTTTTACCATAGTAAGAGCATCATCTTGGCTAATATCAACATCGAATTCCATGACATCTCTAGTTTTTCCATTAACTGAGATGGCCATCTTCATCGTATTTTTAACTAGATTAGCTTCATCATAAGTCGGCCATGGCTCATAAGCTAGCGTTGAATCATGACCAAGTTTTTGCCACATTTCTTCTCCTACATAAGGGCAAATGCAAGAGAACATCTTAACAAATCCTTCTATATATTCCTTATATATAGATTTAGCTTTATAGACGGCATTGATAAATACCATCATAGCAGAAATAGCAGTATTAAACGCTAAAGCATCAAAGTCTGCGCTGACTTTTTTAGCCATCGAAGCAAATTCAAAGTCCAATTCATGGGAATTTGTAGATGAGATTTTTTCATAGAAAGTAGGATCATCAACTAATCTAAATACTCTTTCTATAAATCTCTTGCTGCCTTCAATTCCGGTAGTAGACCAAGGTTTTGCCTCTTCTAATGGACCTGCAAACATCTCAAATAAACGAAGTGAATCAGCGCCATAATTATTGACTATCTCATCTGGATTAACAACATTCCCCCTAGATTTAGACATCTTTTCCCCGTTTGAACCTAAAATCATGCCTTGATGGAATAATTTCTTAAATGGTTCCTTAGAGGATGCAACGCCAATGTCATAAAGGAATTTATGCCAGAATCTAGCATAAAGCAAATGCAATACGGCATGTTCAGCTCCGCCGACATATAAATCAACAGGAAGCCAATGGTCTAATAATCTCTTATCGCCAATCGCATTGTTATTATGTGGATCTATATAACGGATGTAATACCAGCAAGAACCTGCCCATTGAGGCATTGTATTAGTTTCCCTAACACCTTTTCTTCCATCTGGAGCAACATAATTTAGCCAGCTAGAAGGTGCTTTAGATAATGGAGGCTTGCCATCTTTAGTAGGTTTATAATCATCTAATTCGGGAAGTACTAATGGGAGTTGATCTTCTGGAAGAGGGAATTCGGCTCCATCATTAAGCTTAACAACAGGGATTGGTTCTCCCCAATATCTTTGCCTAGAGAAAATCCAGTCACGCAATTTATAATTAATGACTCTTTTACCAGCACCGATTTCTTCTAATTTCTTAGTTATTGCGACTTTGGCATCCGCAATATTTAATCCATCTGCAAAGCTGGAATTGATATGTTTTCCATCTCCTTCATAAGCAGAAGTAGAGATATCGCCTTCGACAACTTGGATTATTTCTAGATTATGTTTTTTGGCAAATTCATAATCCCTAGAATCGTGGCTAGGAACAGCCATAACCGCTCCAGATCCATATGAACCCAAGACATAATCCGCACAATAAACCGGAATTACTTTCCCATTTATTGGATTAATCGCATCAAATCCAAGATAGACACCGGTCTTATCTTTAGAAGTAGAAGTCCTAGCCAAATCTGATTTACGCCTGGATTCTTCTACATATTTATTAACGGCTTCTAATTGAGAAGCGGAGGTTAATTTAGCAACTAAAGGATGTTCAGGGGCTAAGCAACAATAAGTGCAGCCAAATAAAGTATCAACTCTAGTAGTAAATACTTCAAAGCTTTCGTTACTTCCATTTATCTTGAAAGTAATGGAAACACCTTCGCTTTTGCCAATCCAGTTCTTTTGCATTTCCAAAGTAGACTTTGGCCAATCTAGCAAAGTTAAATCCTTTTCTAGTTTATCGGCATATTTAGTGATACGAAGCACCCATTGTCTCATAGGCATCCTAATAACTGGATACCCCCCTCTTTCAGAAACTCCGTTAACGACTTCTTCATTAGCCAGGACAGTTCCTAATTCAGGGCAATAATTGACTGGAATATCGGCAACATAGGCCAAGTCATGTTTAAATAGCTGAATAAAAATCCATTGGGTCCACTTGTAATAATCTTCATCGATTGTAGCAATTTCTTTACTCCAATCATAAGAGAACCCTAGGGCTTTGATTTGGCGTTTGAAATTAGCAATGTTCTTCCTAGTAAATTCTTCTGGATGTACATTGTTTTTAATGGCAAATTGTTCGGCTGGAAGGCCAAAAGCATCCCAACCCATTGGATGGAGGACATTATATCCTTGCATTCTTTTCATCCTGCAGACAATATCGGTCGCAGTATATCCTTCAGGATGTCCGACATGTAATCCTTGTCCTGATGGATAAGGGAACATGTCTAATACATAATATTTGGGCTTAGAAAAATCGTGGGTGTCGCAATAAAAGGTATTGTTATCATCCCAGTATTTTGCCCATTTTTGTTCAATATTTTTATAATCGTAACTCATAAGGCAAATTATAGACTAACTGATTAAAAATTAAATAGATAAAAGGACAGGCTAAATAATTATTTATTTAGGGCTTGCTTATATAGTTCTAGATATTGCAAACTAGATTTATTCCATGAATGGTCTGCTTTCATGGCGTTGCTTCTAAGTTTTCTTAGTTTTGCTTTGTCGTTATAAACTAGACTAGCCTTATAGACTCCATAATCAAGTCCACCGATATCAAAGTCATTAAAGAGGAATCCATCAGCTTTATCTAGATTGGAATCATTATAATCAACAATAGTGTCCGCTAAGCCACCCGTTCTTCTAGCAATTGGAAGAGTTCCATATTTTAAGGCAATCATCTGCCCAATTCCACATGGTTCAAATAAAGAAGGCATGAGGAAGAAATCACACCCAGCATAGATATAATGGGCAAATTTAGCATTATAGCCAATATAGATTCCAACTCTATCTGGATAATCTCTTCTTAAGTCTTCCAAAGCTTGTTCATAGGCATATTCTCCTGAACCAAGAGCAAAGAAAGCCCCTCCGTTATTTAAGATTTTTCTAGCTTCGGCCAAGACTAATTCGATTCCTTTTTGGGAAGTCAATCTGGAAACTAATCCATAGCAAGGAACATCTTTATATTCGAGTAGGCATTTATCAAACATTGCCTTCTTGCACTCTGTCTTACCGCTAGTAACGTCTTTGATTGAATACTTTTTAGCAATATTAGGATCTTCTTTTGGATTGAATTCATTTTCGTCAATGCCATTGCAAATCCCGACAAAATCATCTTTTCTTAAAGTTAAGATATAAGATAAGCCAAATGTCGATGATGGATCTAATAATTCAAGAGCATGTGTTGGAGATACGGTAGTAATTTTATCGCTATAGACAATGCCGGCCTTGAAAGTAGAAACCATTCCTTCAAAACGAAGTTCGCCTGAATCAAATAAATCATCGCTTAACGAATAGAAATCATTTAGGAAATATCTATCAATTAAGCCCATAAACATTGGGTTATGGATGGTAAAGATGAATTTAGTATAGGAAAAATTAGGATGGAATGGGTCTTTTTTCTTGACCAAGCAAGGAATCATTCCAGTTTGCCAATCATTGCAATGGATGATATCGAAATGGAGATTTAATTGCTTTATAGTCTCTATAACTGCAAGGCTAAAGAAAGCGAAACGTTCCCCATCATCTCCATAACCATATAGGTTATGTCTAGTGAAATAATATGAATTGGCAAGGAAATAGAAATTGACATTATTTAATTTATAGTAATAGATGTCGGTTTGTTGGTTTCTCCAGCTCATCTTTGTATAGAAAGATGCAACTTGCTTGAATTTATAATCCTTATTAGAAGTTGATTCATAAAAGGGGAGGAAAACCGAAACATCTTCCTTGGAAGAGAGTTCTTTCGATAAAGAATAGACAACATCACCTAATCCACCAGTTTTGGAAAAGGGATTTGATTCGCTTGAGACAAATGCAATTTTCATATAATAGATCCTTGGGCTACATAATGTGGCTCGTTTTTATCACCAGAGACAATGTGGGAACGGGTGATAATAGAATATTTATCGATAAGGGCATTTTCAATATGGGCCTTATCCCCAATCATAGTTGAAGAGAAGACAATAGAATCCTTAACAACAGCACCTTTGGCAACTTTTACATTACGTGCAATGATGGAATTTATGACAGTTCCCTCGATTAAGCTACCGTTAGAAATAAAAGAATTAGATACTTTTGCATCCTTGCCATATAAGGCTGGAGGGGTATCATGAGTCAAAGTATAAATTGGCCAATCTTTCTTGAATAATTGTTTGGAGATATCTTTGGAAAATAATTCGAAAGAATAATCCATGTAATGCTTAAATGAATCGATGCATCTAGCATATCCATCATACATATATACATGGGCCTTGAATCCATCTTCCCTAGTAACGATATAAATAAGAGTCTTTAAATCCAAAGTAAGATTACGTCTAGCATAACGATGAATCATATCTGCTAGAACAGTTCTATTGATGACATACATTTCCATTGAGACAATAGCCTCTCCAGCAATGCCAACATTTTCAATAGCTTCCTGCACATAGCCATTCTTATCGACTGAAAGTACTTTTGAAGTCAAGAATTCATCTTCGGCATTTTTAACTTTAGTAGCAACAACAGTAATCTTTTCTTTCCTTTGGATATGTTCTTTTATTATCGGTCTTAAATCGATATTAGTAATAACATGGGCTGGAACAACAACAATATAGGAAGCACTTGAATCATATAAGACCCAATCATTTTCCTTGATGTTATTAATATCTGTATTGGATGAAGGATAAAGGTGCCCTGGCTCGTTATACATGATAATTTGTTGACCAATTTTAGTATTGGTAGTCCAGGCATCCATGCTGCCTAGATGCTTAAGGATGGATCTTTGATGGTCTTTAACTAATATTCCCATCGTAGAAATACCAGAATTAGTAATATTAGACATAGCAAAATCGCAGCAGGCATATCTACCTAAGAAGGAAGTCGATCCCAAAGGACGGGAATCAGTTAACTGAGGAATCTCTGGGGAAGAGTGAAAATTTACAATACCAATTACATCATTCATAAAATTAACCTCTTGCATACAAGGCAATATCCTTGTTTCCAACATTTAACTGTTCGTTTTCTTCGACTTCACTATTTGGGCCAATGATGGCATTTTCAACAACAGCGCCTTTTTTGATACTAACTCCTTGCATCAAGACAGAATTGATAACCTTAGCACCTTCTTCGACTTCGACTTGACTAGAAATGACGCAATGGTCAACTTCGCCAAGAATTGTCGCGCCTTGGTTGATTAAACAATCCTTAACAACAGCCTTGCTGCCGATATATTGAGGGGTAGCGTGTGTATCTTCTGAATAAATCCTTTGATTAGCCTGTACCGAAAATAGATTTATTGAAGGATCTCCACTTAAAAGAAGGTCCATATTGGCTTGGTGTAAGGAAGAAATAGTACCTACATCCTTCCAATATCCTTTAAAAGTATAGGCGACAAGCTTCTTTCCCTTCTCTAGCATGGTTGGGATGATATTCTTGCCAAAGTCATGGTCGCTATTTTCGTTTTTCGCATCCTCGACTAACATGCTTCTAAGTATCTTGTAATTAAAGATATAGATGCCCATGGAAGCAAGATTTGACTTAGGTACTTTTGGTTTTTCCTTGAAGGCAGTTATATTGCTTTCATTATCAGTTTCAAGAATTCCAAACCTGGAAGCTTCTTCAATAGGTACTTCGATAACTGAAATCGTACAGTCAGCCTTTTTTTCTTCATGGAGTTTAAGCATTTCATCATAAGTGGTCGAATAGATATGGTCTCCAGAAAGAATCAAGACATATTCAGGGGCAATCGAATCAAGCCAATCTATATTTTGATAGATGGCATCAGCAGTTCCTTTATACCAGGAAGAGCCTTCTTCGGTTTGCTTTGGAGTTAAAACGGCTGTAAGCGAATTTACCCCGTTTAAACCCCAGTTTTTGCCATTCCCGATATAGGAATTAAGATCACTAGATTCATACTGAGTCAAAACCCCAACATGGTTGATGTTGGAATTGGCACAATTTGAAAGAGGAAAGTCGATAATACGATATTTGGCGCCATAGGAAACGGCAGGTTTAGCAGTTTTTCTTGTCAAAGCTTTTAACCTAGTTCCTTTGCCACCAGCTAAAATCATAGCAGCAATTTTTATGCCCATAGGGGAGCTCCTTATTAATAC
>URTN01000042.1 GCA_900550795.1 uncultured Mollicutes bacterium | reverse complement strand
ACCGGGGCCAATAAGGGATTTACCTTCGATAATTACATCGATATCCTTACTCCTTTCGGCAAGAATCAAACTTATTACAACGAATTCATGTTGACTGCCTTGCCAAATACATTGCTTTTGACATTCGTTACAGTTCCGATTTCCATTATCTTGTCTTTGATAATTGCAATTGGGTTAAATTCAATCAAGGTATTCAAGAAAGTATTCCAAACAATCTTCTTCATGCCTTATGTAACTAATGCGATTGCCATTGGTATGGTATTTGCAGTTATATTTGATACCCAATATGGTGTATTT
The DNA here is from genome assembly GCA_900550795.1 of uncultured Mollicutes bacterium. Classification (GTDB taxonomy): domain Bacteria; phylum Bacillota_I; class Bacilli_A; order RFN20; family CAG-826; genus Alloenteromonas. The sequence continues at coordinate 6,738 of URTN01000042.1, read as the reverse complement.
AACGCGATATTTGGTGTCAAGGGATTCCCTTGGATCTATCCTAACCCAAGTGCAGCGGCAGGTACTGGATTAGTAAATTACTGGTCTGCCTTCTTTGCGATTTGTTTCTATATTGTCTGGCATTCATTGCCATATAAGATTTTGATTTTCCTTGGAGGACTTCAAAATATCGACCAGCAATATTATGATGCTGCTAAGGTTGATGGATCCAACAAATTAAAGACATCGCTTAAGATTACCGTTCCATTGCTATCTCCTCAAATCCTCTATATCATGATTACTTCATTTATCGGGGCATTTAAGGAATATAATTCAGTCATTGGTTTATTCGATCCAAAGACTGGCGGACAATTCGACAAGAGCACCGGCATGGAAAATATGACTACTGTTGTCTATTTCATCTATAAACGTATGGGTGAATCTAAGCCAACACTAGGCTATGCCTGCTCTGGCGCGGTTGTCTTATTCATCATCATCATGATTTTTACCGCGATTCAATTCAAGGTATCGAAGAAGAGGGTACATTACTAATATGGAAAACAATGCATACGAAAATTCATATTCAAGCTTGACCCTCGTCCTTAAAGATGATGGTCAATCTGCTAAGCAAAAAGCCAAGATGACCAAAATTGGTAACATCATTGGCCTAGTTCTTATCTATATCTTCCTTGCAGCTTTTGCAGTCCTTATGATCTTCCCATTCTACTGGATGATTATCACTTCCTTAAAAAGTGGCTTGGAAATCAAAAAGGAAATCCCAACTTTCTGGCCTCAAATAGTAAGATGGGATAACTATTCCCAAGCTTTTGCTAGATTAGATTTCTTAACGATATTGAAGAATACCCTTATTGTTGGTGTCTTCTCTACCTTAGGAACATTATTTACAACTATATTTGCCGCCTTTGCCTTTGCTAGACTTGAATTCAAGGGTAAGGAAGCCATCTTCTCCATTTTATTAGCTACGATGATGATTCCTGGCGAAATGATGGTTGTATCCAATTATGTATCCGTCTCTTTATTAGGTATGACTGGTGGCAATAGTGCTCTTGGGGCATATGCAGCCATGATCCTTCCATTTATGATTTCTGTCTTCTATATATATTTATTAAGGCAGAACTTCAAACAGATTCCTAATGAGCTTTATCTAGCTGCTAAAGTTGATGGTAAATCGGACTGGCAATTCCTTTGGAAAGTCATGGTTCCTCTTGCAATGCCAACCTTAACGACGATTACCATCCTTAAATTAATGGGTAGCTGGAATGCTTATGTCTGGCCAAAACTCATTGTTGATGGTCATAAGGAATTATATCTAGTCACTGTCGGCTTAAGAGAAACCTTCTCAACAGCTGCCAATATCGATGACTATGGTATCCAGATGGCTGCGACTGTAGTAGTTACTGTTCCATTGCTACTAGTCTTCATCTTCTGCAGAAAATATATTATGCGCGGAGTTAGCCGTGCAGGTATAAAAGGTTAGTCGCCTGACCTCGATAAATAGGTGAGAAAGGAAATTTCTATGAAAAAAGTATCATTAAAAACATTATTCTTAAGTGGTTCTGCCTTATTGACTATGGCTCTAACTTCCTGCGGTGGCAATAGTGGCGGTGCCGAAGATCAAGTTTTACCAACTGATGATCCAACTAGCGAAATAACAGTCAAGTTCTGGCACTGCTTAGGACATGCCAAAACCAAGAATCTTGAAATAATTGCAAATAAATTCAATGAAAAATATGCCGGCAAATACAAGATTGACCTTGTTAAGCTTGCTGGCGGCTATGATGATTTAGCCGATTCTATCAAGACCAAGACAAAAGCTGGCGAAATCCCAGCCTTGGCCATGGGCTATCCTGACTCTTTTGCCACCTATATGACAAATGATGTCAATAATTCTGCTCTTTATAAGCTAGACAACTTTATCAATGATCCAGAATATGGATATACAGAAGCTGAATTAGCAGACTTTGTCCCTGGCTTTATGGAAGAAGGAAAGAACTACCAATTCGAGGGAACTTGGTCCATGCCAATGTATAAGTCTACCGAAATCATGTATTACAATGCCTCATACATGGCTGGCGCCAACCCACAAAACGACAAGAAGTTCGACAAGGTTAGCGAATATATCAATCTTTCCAATGCCGCTAACGATCCTCTTGCTACCGATGAGCAACTAGAAGCGCTCACCACCTGGGTAAAGGCTAACGAAGGCTATACATATAATGTCCCAGCTACCTGGAACGAAATGTTTGCAACAGCCAGGCAAATAAAGGCTGACATGGCTGCCCAAGGGCTAGAGGGACAAGAATTCTATCCTGTCGGATATGACTCCGATGCCAATATGTTCATCTCCCAATTCGCCCAAAGGGGAATCGACTATACTGCAGTAGGGGATTCAAGCGACCCATCTACCCAATATCTATTCAATAACGACCAAGCCAAGGCCTTACTTACCGAAGTCGTTGGCTATGTTAGGGACAAATTGTTGATTACCAAGAATTCACTTGGTGGCTCCAAATATACAAACGAATACTTTAATAACCTAAAGTCTGCCATGAGCATTGGCTCCACCGGTGGCTCTAGCTATAACGTATCCGCTAACTTCAGGGTCAAGCTTGCCCCAGTCCCATATGCCGATGGTAAGCAACCAAAATACATCCAACAAGGCCCATCAATCTGCTTCTTCAATAATGATGACCCATACATCCATAAGGGCGCCTGGCTATTCTACAAGTTATTAGCAGACCCAACATATAATGCCGAACTGGCTTTGGAAAACTCCTATGACCCAGTCAGACAATCTTCCTTTGAAACAGATTCCTATAAAGAATGGATTGCAAAGCATGATGCAGATTTGAAATACGACATTCCATACCACACCAAGGACTTAAGGGATAAGTACATGGTTTCCCCAGTATTCGTCGGTTCTGATACTGCTAGAAGCGAAATGGAAAAACTAGTCGGTAAAGTAGTCAATTCTAACTACTCAATCGATGAAGCCCTAAAGACTGCTTATGATGCCTGCTCCGCTGGCTATTAATGTTAGGAGATTAAATATTATGAGAAAGAGAAACATAGTATTCATCTTATCTGCAGGCTTTATGCTTGCTAGTTGCGAAAATAAGGCGCCTACTACCCCAGTAACATATTTTGATTCAACTGCTGAATCAATTTATGGAAAGATTTCTGATTTCTCCAAAGAGAATAGCAATCTAAAAGTAGGGGACGAACTTACCTTCAAAGTCAAGGCTAATCAAGATTTCTTTGTTGAATCTGTTACAAATAACGGTAAAGCTGCAACTTTAGTCAATTCTATTTCTGATTCTGAAAAGGTCTATAAAGTTACTTTAGAGGCTGGAAAGAATAAACTGGCAGCTACTTATTCAGTTGACCCATCAATTGATTTTGTCGACAAATTCAAGCTAAACATTGACCAAGCAACTTTCGATAAGGTCATGTCTAGCAAGAGTTTGACTACTGCTAGTGATCAATATTTTGATTTTAGAAAAGATGGAATCGAATTGATGAACCTTCCAAATAACAACAAGGGTTTCATCAATTATGTCGATGGTGATACAACCCATGTCGAAACCATGAATTATGGCTATACAGTCAAGATTAGATATCTTGGCATCGATACTCCTGAATCTACTTCTGAAATCGAAGAATGGGGTAAATCCGCCTCCTTATACAATAAATCTGTTTTCGAATCTGCCAAATATGTAATCCTTCAATCCCAAGGCTGGGCTAGAGGTGATACTGTTAAAGCCGCTACAGCCGATGGCAACCAAAGGTCTTTAGCATATGTTTGGTATACTACTAATGCTAATCCAACCCTAAATGATTTTAGATGCCTTAACCTAGAAATGGTTTATCAAGGATTCTCTCAAGGTATTGGTTCCATTGAAGAAATGGGCGAATATTTCTATAAGACTTTCGATAAAGCCAATTTATCCGCCAAAGCTAACTTAAGGCATCAATATTCGGGCAAAAAGGATCCTAATTACTATTATTATGATGATAAGAGCCCGTTCTTTGATGATTATGTTAGAGAAATATCATTGAAGGAATTATATCTTTCTGGTACCGCTACCAATACGACTGATTCTAAATTTGTTGATGGCAAGACCTTATATAAGATCCATGGTTATGTCTCTAGAAAGATCAAAGGTGCTTTCTATATCCAAGACAAGGCCGATTATGGTAGAAAAGAGGGCGATCCGCTTCCAGAAGCTTATGGCTTATATGTTTTCACCTATGCCCAAACTGATATAAAAGTAGGGGATGAAGTCAGCGTTATTGGACAGCTTTCAGTCTATGGTGGCTGCTACCAAATCCAAGGCATTTCCTATTCAACTTTGAATCCAGACCTTCAAAGGGATACCCAAATATTAACTACTGGTAACAAGATTGTCCCAATCCCAATGACTATTGATGAATTCAATTCTGATAAGGCTTATAACAATGTACTCATTACCTTAAAAGAAAAAGTATATTCTTTTAATAAGACCAAATCATGGCAGGGAGTTACACAAGTTGAAGCTGAAGGCGGAGTTGAAGAAGTCAATAAATATAACGAGAAATATCCTTTCTATAACACTGATAACAAGATAATTTTCTATGCTAAAGTTGGTAATAAAGATACTGGCAAGGAAATTAGATTAGTCAAGGATAAGGATATCTTAGTTAAATACGGAACTGAATATTCTAGATCCTATAAATTCTTCACTGGTGGAACTAGCTATTATAATCCAAAAGGTGCCGAAAAAATTTATCCAACTGTAGATAATGAAGATCCAAACCTCATAGTTACTACTTATAAGGCCAAGGAATTCAATTTCACTGGTATTTTGGGTAATTATGTTTCTTCTTCTGGAAAGACCCAAAAATATACCTTTAATATCACCCATAGTGCCGATATTACCAATTTAGGAGAAATTGCCTAATGGCTAATGAAGGCAAAGTATATTTCTCTCCTTCTAGACATAGAGTCTATATAGACAAAGTGGAAAAGAAGGAAGAAGTAACTGATTTAACTACAACTATTCCAAGCGAAGAAACTGAGATTCGCGCGTATTCCAAAGTTGCCCACAATAGGGATATCTTGGCATATGATAAGTCTCAGAACGCTTTATGCTTCGTTGTAATTGGAGGCATCGTCTTGATCATAGGAATACTGTTTATTTTCTTATCACTTCAAAAAAGACGTAACAAGATAGTCGGCATCAACGTTGCCTCTTTGCAATTCTTCATTTGCGTTACTTGCCTCGCTATAGGAATAGCAACACTAACTACGGGTATTATCTTATTGATAAAAGCTTTGAAACTTAAGAAAAAAGCCAATAATGAGATTGCCTATATATCAACTTTGAAGAGGGATATTTGACCACGACTTGTTTGTGGTCTTTTTTCCACCCTTTATTTTGATATAATAAATTGTCAGAAAATCTGGGATGAAAGGAGTTATTATTAATGAAAAAAAGAATCATTCCATTTCTAGCTATTGCAACTTTGCTTGCTGCCTGCGGTGAAAAGCCAAATACACCAAGTACAAGCACAGGCACTGATAGCGTTCAAACCGAAGTCACAAAATACACCATCACCGTTTCTAAGAGTTCTGATTACACAGTCGAAGGATTAGCTGCGGAAGGGTATGCGGAAGGTGCTACCGTCACTTTCACTGTCACTGTTAAAAATGACAAAAAGGAAATCGACAAAGTCATCGTCGATGGAACTCAATTAGTCGCTTCTAACGGTACTTATACCTTTAAGATGCCAAGCAAGAACGTTGCCGTCGTTGTTCAATTAAAAGACAAAGCTGGCGTCAAAGTCGCTACTGCCACTGTTGATAATGAATCTCCAAAAGTAGGGGATGTTGTCAATGTCACCTTAAAGCTTGATAACGTTGCCGTCACCGAAGGCGTTACTGTTACTGCTACTACCGGTGCTGACTTAGTTACCATCGAAGGAACTAAGGTCACCTGTAAAAAAGAAGGCGCAGTTGCTTTAGAAGTTACTGCTACTGTTGATGGAATTGCTTATAAGAAAGATGTTAACTTCACCATTGGCGAAGCTATCAAGATTACAAGTATCAAGACTATCCAAGATACTGCTCCAACCTATAGTGGCCAAGATGCTACTTACCCAAGCCAAGTCAATGTTGAAGGTAGAGTTGTCAATGTAAATAAGAATGGTATCGTTGTTTATGATGGAACCGCCATTATCAGCGTTTATGATTCCAAGACTAAAACAGTTGCTAAGGTTGACGAATATGTTCGTATCACCGGTACTCCAACTCGTTATAAATCTAGTGCTACCGACGAAAGATGGTGGCAATTCAGTTATAAAGATACAGGATTAGCCGTTGCTAAGATTGAACATGCTGAAATTGCTCTTCCAACAACTGTTACTCCATTCACTGGCGCTGATTTGAATTCTTATGCCACTCCAGCCGCTGGTACAGTCAAATTAGTTTCCTTTACTGGAACCGTAAAAATCGCTGATGGACATACCAACATTTCTTTAGAAGGTTCTACTAAGACTTTATCCTTCTATAGCGAAAATCACACCGTTGTTAATGGCTTAAAATATAATTTTGAAGCCTACTTAGCCGAACTCCAAGCCGGCAAGTATTTGGTTGCTTATATTACTAAAGCAGAAGCTGCCGAAATGGATCCTGTCGAATCCGTTAGCATCACCAACGGTGCAACAGCTAGTGTTGAAGCAGGCAAGTCACTTCAATTA
>URTN01000041.1 GCA_900550795.1 uncultured Mollicutes bacterium | reverse complement strand
CATTATATCCTTGTCCAGAAAGGGCTAGCTCGATTAAGTGAGATATATTTACATCATCTTCAAGAGAATAGATTAGGTAGTTGCTGTTATTCATTTTAGATAATCACTCCATCCTTATAATATCCATCTTCGATATAATTGACCCATTCGGCTATATTAGACGCGTGATCTGCCAAACGTTCAACATATTTTACTAGCAAAGTTGAATAAAGTATAAATTCGTCACCCAAGTTGTATTTATCTTTGAATTCAGGAATCTCCTTTAATGACTTGATATATAAATTATCTACTATGTCATCTCGATTACAAATATTCTTTGCTAATGCTACATCTGCTTTAGCAAAGGCATTATAGGAATCCTTAACCATAGACATGGCTACTTTTATTTCTTCTTTTATAGTAGGTAAGGTCAAATTTGATGAATATTTTAATAAATTAGTAGCAGTCCAAAGGATGTCCTCGCTATGATCGCCAAGACGTTCAATGTCTTCAACTAATTTAAATACACCGGTTACTTTCCTTAAATCTTTGGCAAAAGGTCTTTCTTTTAATATTAAACGAAGGCATTCTTCTTCAATTGATCTTTCTAGATGGTCAATTGAATCATCATTTATCTTAGGAAGAGTAATGAGGCTGTTATTTAGATAGATATCGACCGCACTTTCTAGATATTCCAAAGTCAAATCAAACATCTTTATCGTGTCGATAGTTATCTTTTCTATTTTTGCATCTAATTCCATTATCCAAACCTCCCAGTTATATAATCATTGCTACGTTTATCTTTAGGATGAGCAAAGAAGAGCTCTGTCTTGTTATATTCAACTAATTCACCAAGCATGAAGAAGGCGGTGTAATCACTAATTCTAGCTGCTTGCTGCATATTATGGGTAACAATAACAATCGTATATTTCTTCTTTAGTTCTTTTATTAATTCTTCAATTTTTAAGGTGGCGATTGGGTCTAAAGCAGAAGTAGGTTCATCCATTAATATGACATCTGGTTTCATTGCTAAAGCCCTAGCAATGCAAAGTCTTTGTTGTTGACCGCCAGATAAAGATAAAGCACTTTTACCTAAATCATCTTTGACTTCATCATATAAAGAAGCACCCTTTAATGAATCGATCAACAAATCATTAAGTACTTGTTTATTTCTTTCACCTTGGCATTTTGGACCATAGATGACGTTATTTTTAATCGACATCGGGAATGGGTTTGGCTGCTGGAATACCATGCCGACTTGTGTTCTTAAATAGATTGTATTAAGTGAATTGATATCAACATCATTAAACTTGATATCGCCTTCAATCTTACATCCATCTATTAAGTCATTCATTCTGTTAAAGCAACGTAATAAAGTAGATTTACCACATCCAGAAGGTCCAATAAATGCAGTAACTTTGTTTTTGTATATATCTATATTTATGTTTTTTAAGGCGTGCTTTTTGCCACCTTCATAATATAGATTTACATCTTTGTAGCTAAATATAGTTTGCTCCATATCTATATTCCTTTCTTTTTCTTTAAGCTAAAGGAGAGAAGTTTTACTAATAAAGATAGAAGCAAAACTACTATCAATATGATTATTGAGATGGCACATGCTGACCCATATTGAGGGGTTTCTCCTTGTAAACAAGTCCAAATATGGACTGCTAAGGAAGCATGTCCTTCTAATAAAGATAAATTATCTCCAATTATGGCACCCATGGAGAATATTAAGGCGGCCGATTCTCCAATTATCCTTCCTATTGAAAGAAGTGTAGCACTTAATATACCTGGCATTGCATTAGGCAAGATTATTTTAAATATTGTCTGGGCCTGGCTTGCTCCAAGCGATAAAGAAGCATCTTTTAGGGAATGGGGGACCATCTTAATTGATTCTTCAACAGTTTTTACAATTGTTGGAAGTAACATTATGGCCATAGTTAGTGAACCAGAGAATAATGAACCCCCGTTAGTAGAAGTAATCGTATTTAGGAAGGGGATAAATATAATCGCGCCTGCTAAACCAAATATAATTGAAGGGATCCCGCTAGTAACATCAATTAATGTCCTAATCATATTAGTTATGAAATTATCTTTCGCATAACAAGATAGGTATATTGCACCCCCTATACCTAAAGGAAGGGAAAATAGTAACGAAAATCCAATTAAGGCAAGAGTAGTTAGCAATGATCCTCTTATTCCTTTTCCTGGGCTAGTTAAGGTTCCATCAAATATTGAATAGGCTTTATCTAATCCTTTAACCATATTCGAAGCCCCATCTTTTGGACCAAATACTTCAATATCCCCATCATCCATATATAAAGTAAGGCTAGATAGATAATAAGAAGTATCGATTGTTACTTTTTCGTTGTTATTATCTACCAAATCTAGGAATGGGGAATCCTTTTCTATGCTTACTATATAGATAACATCTTCTTCGCTATGGGTTCTATTTTCTATTCCTATTCCCCATCTAGAAGAAAAGTTTTCTACTTTAGAAGTATTTTCAAAGCTATATTCTAAAGGAACATAGCTGCTGTCTTTGCTTTTTATGGTCGTGACTTTTTGGGAATAATCACCAAATAGGAAATTTGAATTTAATAATGAAGTCCCGTTTTGGAAGACATATACAATCATCCAAATTAAGATAATGAAAGTAAAAGAAGAAAAGAGAAATATACTTCCTAAACCTGCTCCATCTTTTATTTTTCTTTGCTTATCTTTTGAAAGGGTAAATGCTTTTTTAATGTTAATCATGACTACATGCCCCCTTTCTTTTTGCTAAATCTAGCTTTTATTTTATATAGCAATGAATCTTCTTTTTTATAGTAGGGGTTAAGTCTTCTTTTTATAGCGGATAAAGAAGCAGATACTAACATGATTAAAATAATTAATACTAATCCTAGAGAAAATCTAACATCATATCCAATCCCACTAGCTTCTCCAATTCCAGTAAGCATTGCGCTAGTTAAAGTATTTCCTGGGGCAAATATGTTATAGAAAGAAGTACCTAAGGAATTATTTCCTATAACCATCTGGACAGCCGTTGCTTCTCCTAATGCTCTTCCTATGCCTAAAATAATTCCAGCGAATATGCCGGAAACTGAAGATCCAATTACTATTTTAAAATTAGTTTGGGTAGGGCTAGCGCCTAATGCTAATGAAGATTCTATTAATCTTTTATCAACCCCTTCCATGGCATTATATGAAAGCATTGTCATTGTAGGAATTGACATGATAGCCAAAATAATAACCGCAGATAAAGTTGATCTTCCTCCAAAGGTTTCTATTCCAAGCGAAGCAACCATTGGACAAATTACCCCAACGCCAAATAAACCAAATATGACAGAAGGGATAGATGCTAATAATTCAACACAAGTTTGTAATACCATCTTTATCTTTTTTGGGACAATCCTAGAAAGAAGAAGGGCGGTAAATATAGAAGTCGGTACAGATATTATTAAGCTTAAAGCGGTGGTATACAACGTTGTTAACAACAAGAAAAACATGCCACCCATCCCGTTATATAGCCATCTAGAATTTATAAAGAACATCTTAAAGTCTTGATGGATATATTCACTTCCATCCAAGGAATAATTATGAATGAATGGGTATATTCCTTTATATGTTATAAAAAGGGCGATGAAAATAACAAAACAAGCGCAAATTAACGCTAAAAATAAGAAAAAACCTTTTAGAATCTTATCTAGAAGGTTCTTTCTTTGATATTTTTTGTTTTCTAATTCGGCTAAATCCATTATTTAGAAGACAAAGCAGTATATTTGCTTTGTTGGACACTTGACCAGGTTGGGGCGCTTTCTAATCCAGAAACAATTCCACCAGCAGATTTGATGCAGGCAAGTCCTTCTTTGGTAGTCATAAAGTCAACAAAGGCATTGACTGCTAATTTACGGGAACTATTTTCTTCGTAGTCGCCTCTAATGACATAATTGAAATTACGGCTTAGTTTATAAGTTCCATCATTAACGGTTTCTTCACTTGCGGCGACTCCATCAAAAGTTAATCCTTTGATTCCAATAGCACTTGAAAGAGAATCCAAAGAACAATATCCAATGCCATTAGCAGCAGCTTTAATAGCATTCATCATATCCCCATTAGAAGCTTGACTAGAAACGATGACACCTTCATTCCATTTATCTTCGGCTTTGACTTCACTATAGCCGATACCTTCAAAGAAACATTCTCTAGTTCCTGATCCAGCCTCTCTAGAATAGAGTTGGGTATTACCAGTTAAACTAGAACCAACTTCGCTCCAGGCTTTCTTTTCGCCTTTATAGATAGAGGCTAAAGTAGCAGCATCGGTAGCTTCATATGAATTAGATTCATTTACGATAGCAACGACAGCATCCTTACACATCTTGCCGTTTTTATTGGTTTCGGTTAGAGTGGCTTTTTCGCTGTCTTTGATTTCTCTAGATAGGAATCCGATATCGTATTTGACGTTATTCTTGCCATCGGTGACGCCTTTAGTAGCATCGCCAGAGCCATGTTGATCTTTCTTTAATGTAACCTTGTTATTGGTTAATGAGGCAAATTTGTTGCCTAAGCTAGTGATGACTTTATCAACTGATGTTGAACCACAGGATAATAGTTCGACAGGGGTGAATGTTTCGCCTTCCTTTGTTGAAGAAGTTCCGCTTTCAGAGTTTTCTCCGCATCCAGCTAGTGTTAGCGTTGCAGCAAATAGGAGTACGGATTTAATTTTGTTTTTCATTTCTTTTTCCTTCATTTGTAACGCCAAAATTGTAAAAGGAGGGTAAAGGGGCTTATATCATCAACTTGTAAATAAATGTAAAGAAATTGTAAAAATGATGTTCTAAATTGGCCTTTCTTAATATGAACCGGTTTTAAGTTGATTTTTGTTTGATGTTAATTAAAATCAAAAAAAAGAGAGAAAATAGTTATCCATATATGATTAACATCGATAATGTTTATAAATCGTTTGGTAAAAAGAAAGTCCTTAAGGGGATATCTTTAAATATTGAAAAAGGCAAGATATCTGGATTAATTGGGGCGAATGGTGCTGGTAAATCTACTTTAATGAAGATAATGGTAGGCTTAGACCATCTAGATTCAGGCCATATTAGTTATGATGGGATAAGTGTTGAGGAAAAAGAAAAACTCAATATTGGTTTTATGATAGAAGAACCAGTGTTTTATCAACATCTATCTGGATATGAAAACTTATCTTTAATTGCAGGTCTATATTCTAATTTTAATATGGATAATATTTCCTGGGCATTAAGACAAGTGGGCCTAGAAAAAAGGGCCAAAGATAAATATAAGACTTATTCTTTAGGCATGAAGCAAAGATTATATTTTGCTTTATCCATAATGAATAAACCCGACATATTGGTCTTGGATGAACCTTTTAACGGGGTCGATCCTGTTACGGTTATTATTTTTGAAAAGTTATTGAAAGAATTCTCTTCTAATGGGTCAACTATATTGATTTCTTCTCATGAGATAAGGGAACTTCAATCTTTTTGCGATGAAGTATTTATTATTTCTTCTGGTACGATTGGATTCCATAGCAAAAATCCGAAAGAGATAGATTTATTCTCTAAGTTTGAAGAAATATCGAAGACTACTGGCGAGGTAGAATAATGAGTGGGGTGGCTAAATATAAGCTTGCCTTGTTAAAGGAAAATAAAAGATATTTGATAACTGTATCGATTCTTTTCCTTTTGATTTTGTTTTTTGTTTGCTTTGCTTTGACTTTTAGAACAACTAGTTCTCTTGATGGGGATTTGCAATTTTCTTTAAATGAATATTCAAAATATATTGACTCACAAAAAGATGCATTAGAAAGAGGTGCTATCGATCAAAGAACCTTCAATCTAGAGACTGCTCCCTATCAATACCTATTAAGCAACAATAAGGCAAGTTGGATGTATTTTGATAACTTGATGCCAATTGAAGGACATGAGGTTTCTTGTGCGTTTTATTTTATGGCAACTTTGCTTTTTCCTTTGTTTAGTTGCTTCTTTGGAGTAGCTATCGGGGGATTTGCCTTTTCTTTTGATTTCTCTAGCAAGAGAATAAAGAATATCCTTTCTTCTAATAGAGATAGGAGGAAGTTATTTAACGATACTTTATTGTTGTCATTTCTTTTTGATTTAGGGTTTTCTATTTTGCTATTTCTATTAATGTTTTTCTTTACTATTCCAATACATGGGTACCATATTTTAAGGCAAATCAATGAATTGGTATTCGAACATAGCGTTCTAGAAGTTGTTCTAATTATGTTTCTTGTTTGCCTTGCTTGTAGTTTTCTTTTTACAATGCTGACTAGTTTTATTGGGATTCTTCTAAAAGAAAACCTGATGTCGATTTTTGTTCCTGCCACAATGGTTGTTATTCTATTTTTGACTTCCATGGCTTTAATTACCGACAAACAGTATGATAAAGAAATTATTTGTAGCTACATCCCTTTTTCTAGTTTAACTACTCTTCCTTTCTACGGTTCTAGTTATTTGCTTTGGATTAGTTTATCCATTCATTTGGTTTTTGCCTTGTTGCTACTATTCGTTAATAGGAGATTATATGAAAAAGCAGACATATAAAGGCGAAATAAAGAGGTCTTTTATCTATTCTTGCAAAAGAGTCTTTTTAGATGGACCTTTGTTTATGTTTTTAATTATTTCAGTAGTTTGTATGCTTGCTTTGCTACTTTTATTGCCACTTGTATTAAAAAACGGGAATGCTGACGTTCCTTTGTTTATGCATATGTGCAACTCGAGCATGGATAAATATTACGAGCTTTATAAATCTAGTGGGGATGTTGAATATCTTCATAAGTATCAATATTTTTCTTTGATCGTTAGCAATAATCTTAATTATGACAAGTTCTTTGTTATAGGGTCTAATCCTTATGATGGGTTAGGAAGAGGAATTAATCTATCACGTTATTCTTGCTTTGTTTCATTTATTCCATTCATCTTTTTATTGCTTTGCCCGTTCTTGAGTTACCAATTATTCTTTTCAAACGAGAATAAAACATATTATAAAAATGTATTATCCACAAATGTTAGTAAGCAAAATTTCATTACTGGCAAGCTTATTTGT
>URTN01000040.1 GCA_900550795.1 uncultured Mollicutes bacterium | reverse complement strand
GTTCCTATATTTAATACAAATTCATTAAATACTGCTGATCCAGCCTTGGCATACCAGACATTCCTTGCCCCAAAATTATTTGAAGCAGGCACTGGGTTTTGGGATGGCACGAGCGAATTCAAGAACATGCCTATCGATTTTGATTGGGATTCTTATTATAAAGACGGCAGTTATAATGGCACCCCTGCGACTAGTTCGAATTCCTCCTTACGTAGCGATGCTATTGTTGGGGATATATCTTTTAGTGAAGTTGGCGAATATAAAATAAGTAACAATGCCACTTCTTATGCTAGAGGGGGTTCGATTAGATTAACCTCAACTGAAAACAAGAATGTTAATGCTAGGCTAGATTCCCCTGCCACTTCTTTTGATTTTGTTTCCTATAACTATTCATTAAAAGTAGTTACACTAGATGTCCCAAAAGAGAATTTTGATTATGGGGATGCAGGTATTTTTGATATCACCTTCCAATATAAACTAAATGAGGATGATGCTTATTCTACTATTGTCCTAGATGCAAATTTAACTGGGGCAAACGAAAAGACATATGAATTATCTTCTATTGAAGAACTTAAAGATAAAGTCATTGCCTCTGGTAGATTTGAATTAAGTCTTCATCCAACTGAAGTTAGGCAAAACGTATTGTTAAAGCAATCTATATTCGGTGTCGAAAGCAAAACAATGACCCCAGTTAGTCAAAATCTATTAACTGAAATGGAAAATATATCGTGTAACGATGCAAATTTAACCATGTATAGAGGGCAAGTAACTAGTCAAAAGCAATACATGTATACATCTAATGACGACATGAATGTATTTGAAGCCGATTATGTAGTCGGTTCATTCCGTTATGATACTTATCTAGCTACTTTTAGCGATTATGTAAAGCAAGGAATCACTCCTGCGGATCTAAAAAAATATGAATCCAATGGATGGATGAATTTTAGCTATCCAGTTGATGATTTTATTTCTTCTAGTTTGAAACAAGCCGATATTGATAAATTCATTGCAGGCATATCAATGACTGAGGAAGGAAGAGCGCATTGCCCATTACAAGTTGATGAAGAGCATCCTTTGACTGTTAAAGTTGAAGGGGCTGGCAAATTAAAGACTGCTTCCTTTACTGGGACAATATCTAGATACCGCGAATATGGGTATTCAAAGATGCCTAAATTCCTATTTGGTACGGATAACTTAGGCAGGGATTTATTCAAACTTGTATTCAACGGGCTTAGATTCTCGGTCATATTAGGTGTTGCCACCACATTAATCAATTTGGTAGTCGGACTTATATGGGGTGCAATATCTGGCTATTTTGGTGGATGGGTCGATATTGTCATGGAAAGAGTTTGCGAAATTCTTGGTGGCATTCCTTGGGTAGTTGTCATGACCTTGATTTTGATTAATAAGCCAAAGGACATGTCTACCATCGTTATGGTCGGAATTGCTTTATGTGCGACTGGCTGGCTAGGCACTGCTTCTATTACTAGGACGCAGTTCTATAGATTTAAAGACAGGGAATATATATTGGCTGCTAGAACATTAGGTGCAAGCGATACTAGACTTATATTCCGCCATATATTGCCTAATGCTATCGGTACTTTAGTCACTTCTAGCGTTCTTATGATTCCTTCAGTCATATTCTCTGAAGCTAGTCTATCTTATCTAAGATTAGTAAACGGTATGCAGGGATTTGGTTCGACATTAAGTGATAACCAAAGCTATTTGACTACCTATCCGTATTTAATACTTGTCCCATCCATTATCATGGCGTTGGTAATGATTTCGTTTAACTTATTTGGAAATGGACTTAGGGACGCCTTTAACCCAAGCTTGAAAGGAGGAGAATAACAATGGCTATTAAATTAAATAAAAAAGAGAAATCTTTAATAGAAGCTTCTTCTATTTCCAATAAAGAAAAAGCCCTAGAAGTCAAAAACCTTGTTATCTCTTTCCGTACGGATAATGGGAAAGTACAGGCTGTCAGGGGTGTATCTTTTGATTTATATAAAGGAGAGACTCTTTGCATTGTAGGAGAATCTGGTTCAGGTAAATCAGTCACTTCTAAAGCCATCATGGGGATATTGTCTCCAAATGCCATGATTGAAGGTGGCTCGATTTTATATAACGGAATTGATTTAACTAGGGCTAGTGAGGCCGAGTTCCAACGTATCAGGGGAAAGAAAATCGGGATGATTTTCCAAGATCCTTTGTCTTCGCTTAATCCTATCGTGCGTATTGGTAAGCAAATTACCGAGACCATGATGATAAATAAGGATATGCTGAAGCGTTACTATTCCGATTTGATTTCACCTAGCTTGACTGCCTTAATGAATGCAAAAAGTAACCGTGATTGCTTGATAATTGAGGCTAAAAACAAAGCTTCGATGCCTATTAATGGATATGAAGATAAAATCTCGACTTTTTTAGATAGAAAAAACGAATTGAAAACCCAAATTAGGCAAGCTAAAAAAGACAATAAAGACGTTACTTCTTTTGAAAGCGAACTTTCTAAAATAAATGAAGAAGAAAAAGCCTTCAAAGAAGAAAATAGGCAATATCTAGAAAAGGCTAAACTTGAGGCCAAACAAGTAATTTTAGATGCAAAAAAGCAATACAAAGAAGTTGCCCCCAAATTAAAACTTTACCTAAAAAAGGCTAAAGTCAAAGCCAAGAAAGAGACAAAGAAGCATCACGAAGAGCTTAAATCCATTAGGGATAAAACTTTAAGCGAGATTGCTTCTAAAAGAGAAAAGGTAAGTCTATCTAGTGAAGATAAATCTCTTCTAAAGGAATTAAATATAGAGATATTAAAGAACATGGCCTTATATAACCTCCTAATTGGATTATTCTATGTCTTTCCAAAGAAGCATATGCATTTCTCAATCAAAAAGAAAGAAGCCATTTCTCCTTTACTTGCTAGAAAAGAAGAGATATTGAAGGATAAGATTGCCTTAGATAAGGAAGAAAAGAAAGTACTGGATGAATATCAAAGCCAAGTCTGCATAACTAAGAAGATGGCCAAAGAAAAAGCACTTAAGGTTATGAGTGAAGTTGGTATTCCTGAGCCTGAAAAGCGTTATAAGCAATACCCATTCCAGTTTTCTGGGGGGATGAGGCAAAGGATAGTCATCGCAATTGCTCTTATTTCTGAACCTGACATCCTTATCTGCGATGAACCTACAACTGCTTTAGATGTTACAATCCAAGCCCAAATACTTGAATTAATAAATGATTTAAAAGCAAAGCATAATATGTCTGTAATATTTATTACCCATGATTTAGGCGTAGTTGCCAATATGGCTGATAGAGTTGCAGTCATGTATGCCGGGAAAATATGCGAATACGGGACTGATAAAGAAATATTCTTTGATCCACGTCACCCATATACATGGGCCTTATTAGCATCTATCCCCGATATCGATTCAAAAGAAAAGCTAGAGGCCATCCCAGGTACCCCGCCTGATATGATTTATCCTCCGGCTGGAGATGCTTTTGCCTTACGTAATAAATATGCATTAGGTGTAGATTTTAAATATGAACCACCATTTTTTGAAGTTACTCCTACCCATTTTGTTGCTTCTTGGCTTGAATATGAAGAAGCTCCGAATGTAACCCCACCAAAGATAGTTTCATCTAGAATCCATCATGCTTTAAGTGAAGAGGAGGCCAAGTTAGAATATGAAAAAGACTAAATCACCACAAGAGATTTCTTCTAACGAGATCTCTAATTCCATAACTAGTGATCCTAAAAGAGATAAGGACAATCTTTTCCTTGCCGAGCAAGAAGAAGCCAATAATACAATCAGCTTGAAACAAGAAGAAAAAGAAGAAAGAAAAGAACATGAAGTAATTAGAAATGTTCCGACTCTAGAAGAAACAAAAGCTAGGTATGCAAAAGACAAAGAAATCGCTTCCCATAGGAAAGAAAACGCCAAGAAAGCTTTCACATTAGTTAAAGAGCAATACGATGCAATACTTAAGGATTTAAAAGAACTCGAATTAAATAAGGCTGATGAAAAGTTAATTGAAGAGAAAAAGCAAGAACTTAGAATCAAGAAAGAAGAATTAGACGACGCCAGATTAGCCATTAAATTAGCTAAGATTGCCTATAAGCCTGAATTAGTTGAATCAAAAACTATTTTAGCTGTGCGTCACTTACGCATGTTCTTTAAGCTAGGTGTGTGGCCAAATTATGTAAAGCTAAAGGCAGTACATGATGTATCTTTTGATATCAAAGAAGGAGAGACTTTTGGGATTGTCGGAGAATCTGGATGTGGTAAATCCACGACCGGACGTTGCATCATGCATCTATATAACATTACTTCTGGCTCGATATATTTTAAAGGATATAGAATCGGAGCCGGGACTAGATGGAACGAAAAGGAAATCAAATATTCTAGAATTCACGGCAAAGATGATATATCTAGAATCAGAAAAGAAACGCAAGAAAAGTTAAAGACTGCTTCCGAAGAAGAAAAAGCAAAGATATTAGAAGAACAAGATAAGCAAATCGAGGCGGTTAAAGAAAAGCTAAAGGTTATCTATGAACGTCAAAAAACCAAGATCAAATCCTTAAAACACGACAATAAGCACGCACCACGCGCCTTATTAAATGAAATACAGATGATTTTCCAAGATCCAGTTGATTCTCTTGACCCTAGGATGACTGTTGAAGATATCATCCAGGAAGGATTAAGGATACAAGGTTCTAGAAATAGAGTCGAAAACCATAAGAAGACTGTCGAGATATTAAAGAAAGTAGGTTTAGTTCCCGAACACGCTTCTAGATATCCACATGAATTCTCCGGTGGCCAAAGGCAAAGAATTGGCATAGCACGTGCCCTCATCATGAACCCAAAGCTTTTGATTTGTGATGAACCTATTTCGGCTTTAGACGTTTCAATCAGGGCGCAGATTATAAATTTGCTTAATTCTTTAAAAGAAGAATTGGGACTTACGATGATTTTCATTGCCCATGATTTATCTACGGTCAAATATTTCTGCAACAGAATTGCTGTTATGTATTTTGGCAATATGGTCGAACTTGCTAGTAGCGATGAATTATTCAAGCATCCGCTTCACCCATATACCAAATCATTATTATCCGCTATCCCGCAACCTAACCCATTCTCAGAAAAAAGAAGGAAAAGAATTGTCTATCACCCAAATGAAGTTCATGACTATTCAAAGCAAAAACCTACATTCAGGGAGATAGTACCAGGCCATTTTGTCTTATGTAATGATGAAGAAGAGGCTAGATATAAACAAGAAGTCGCTTCAATTGATAAAGGTGAGATCGTTATCCATAACGGGGTTGCCATTAGCAAACAAGAATACGAAATAATATCCAAAAAGAAATAAGCGTAATTAGAATTTGAATACAGGGGTCGCTTATTTTTGAATCCTATTTTATTTTTTTCGTTTTCGGCAAAAAAATAAAATGAAACTTATTAACACTTATTTATATAAACTATTTTCATCAATCAAGAATCTATAAAAATCTAAATAATAGATTCCGTTGTTATCGTATCCATCAAAAACATTGTTATAGGTAATAATCACTTTTTTAAATGAATCTTTTATGTTCAATAAACTTCTGGTTTCTTGTTCCCTTTTTTCAGGGCCATCGATTAAATAAACAGATTGAATATAAAATCTATTGCTACCTTCGTTAGCAACAAAATCAGTTTCTAGATATTTCTTTATTTCTTTTTCTAATCCAGTCTGTTCGTCTTTGATCTTGTCTCTAACTTCAATTTGACCAACATCCACCGAATAGCCACGGAACCTGAGTTCATTGAAAATGACATTTTCCATTAAATGAGTTGGTTCAATTTGTCTATATGAAAGGACACCATTTCTAATCCCGACATCTTCGAAATAGACTTTATATGGAGTTGAAATGTAGGTAGTTCTTTTAACATCATAACGAAGTGCTTTCTTTATAAGGAATATTTCTTCGAAATGTTCAATATAAGTTGCAACGGTAGGCTCACTTATTAATGAATGCTTTATGCTTTTAAACCTAGCGGCTAATTTCTTTGGATTTGCAAAGGTAGAAATTGCAGAAGAAATAAATAAAAGTAGTTCTTTTAAATCTTCCTCATCAATGGTCTCATATTCCTGCTCTGCGTTAGCTTTTGACAGGAAAATTTCAACAGGCATGAAGGAACAGTATTTTGTGATGACTTCGCGCATCCGGTACTCATTTGCAAACTCCAGACAGTCCTCAGAGAGGAAGAGGGTGATCTCGGTGCCGACCTGAGTGCGGCTACCTTCCTCGATCGAATACTCAGTACCGCCATCGCACTCCCAGTGTACCGGCTTTGCGTCCTTCTGGTAGGAGAGGGTGTCGATGTGTACCTCGTCCGCTACCATGAATACGGAGTAGAAGCCGAGACCGAAGTGACCGATGATCTCGTCGTTCGTCGTTTTATCCTTATATTTATTCAGGAAATCGGTTGCGCCGGAGAATGCGATCTGTGTGATGTACTCCTCGACCTCTGCCGCCGTCATACCAAGACCGGTATCGATGAACTTCAGCGTCTTCTCCTTCGGGTTGACGATGACCTGAATCTCCTTCTTATATCCGTCCGGGTATTCATACTCGCCCATCATCTCAAGCTTGGCCAGTTTTGTAATTGCATCGCAGCCGTTGGAGATCACCTCACGGGCAAAGATGTCGTGGTCCGAATACAGCCACTTTTTAATAATCGGAAAAATATTTTCGCTGTTAATCGAAAGACTTCCTGTGCGTTTACTCATAATGAACAACTCCTTCTTATTTTTTTCTAAAAAAGTAAAGCGGATATTCGCATTTCGCTTCGTTATATGGTTTGGAAACACAGGTGCAGATTTGCTGCCTGTGTGAATCTGATGCTATGATAATACTCATAGAACAAAAAGTCAAGAAAAAATTAGCACTCAACAAAAATGAGTGCTAACAAAGCGAAATGATAGTTATTCTGGTCACCAAGATGGGGAGAGTATTATTGCGATGTGACACATAGAACATTTCATGATAAGCCAGGTGAAGTAACCGATATAAAAAAGAAATTGAACGCAGATAAGCATTCCCCCGCTTCAAGTGCGCGGAGCACTAAGCGGCGGG
>URTN01000039.1 GCA_900550795.1 uncultured Mollicutes bacterium | reverse complement strand
TACTTCAAAACTTGGGTTATCATTTTCTACCTTCTTGGCTGGTTTATTAAAATAATCGACCCCTGTCTTTTCTATTTCTTTTTTAGCTACTAAAACTTCTTCTGCATCTAAACTAGATACAGGATAAATCGTAGATTTCTTTATATCAAAAGAAGCAGTTCTAGAAATAAGGTCATGGATAGATCTATGTGACCTAGAAAGCATTAATACAATGAAATCACCTACCAATAAAGTTAGGAATATAGTCGCGGAGAAGGTTAGATTTACAGGCAAAGCTAAGACATACCAGGTTAGCAATTCAAATAGATACCTAACCATTATTTGCCATTTAGCAGCATCCACCCCTTCTTTCGAGGCAACTCCTGTCTTTAATAATAATTTCCCTATTGTCCTTCCTTTAGGAACACATAAAGGAATGATAAATAAGAATATAGCAGGTCCAATTAAAGCAGTTGGAAGCCACATCATATATGAAGCATTAGAATATTCTTTTTGTAATTTAATCGCATATGGCTGCTTAGAGAAATGACGTACTGCATCGACATATAGACCTGTTACGTTTTGCCCTTCTTGTTTGAAATAATATTGGTTCAATTTAGTCGCAGTCTCTGTTTTATCCGCGTCTTTCTCGCTAGATAAGGCATCGATATAATTTTGTTTCAAACTCGGCTTTACCTTAAAGTCGGTAGAGCCATCAATTGGATTATAGAAAGAATCTTCTTTAGCTTCTCCTAACCCATATATATTTCTATATACCCATTCCCCTACTTCATCTAGATTAGATTTATCGCCTTCGAATTTATCTTCATCAAAGAAAGTCGCATTGCTGTTACTTGGAAGGAAGACTGTATAGTATTTCCAGACTACATCTTCATATCTAGAATAGCCATAAATATTATTTTCCTTGTCATAAGCAGGGAAATTATAAAAGGAGCTGTTCTCAATTAAAGAAGAAGATAATTGGAAGGAAGCAAACTCCTTTTCAATCCCATCGATATTCTTGCTAGGTCCTATAAATGGCTTAGAAATGCCAAAATATACGATTAGCATCGTAATTACAATACAAGCGAAGTCAATTAAATACGCGAATATGGTTTTCGCATAGCTTGGGCTAACTAGCCCGTCTGTTTTCTTTTCAATATCTTTTTGCATAAAGATAACTTTATATAAATATATAAACTAGTCAATATTTTTAATATATAGATAAGGTAAAAATCCAACAAAAAAGCCCTGGTTTCTGAAGTGAGACCCAAATGTTGGACAAACAACAGGAGGGTCTTTTCTTATATGAGGTTTACGAAAGAATTCAAATTAGAATGTATTAGAAAGTATAAAGCAGGTGAGCGCATCGACGATCCTGGAGGGTGCAAACATGAAACTTTTCGGAATACGGTTGTAGAGTGGGTTCGAATCTATGACGCCATGGGTGAGATCGGCTTAGAGCACAAGAAGCCAAAGCGGTCATGGCAAGACAAGTTAGATATGTTTTAGGCGGAGAGTCTATCAAATCCGTTGCTCTTTCTAACGGCATAAAGGGCTACCTTCTTTCTAAGTGGTGCAAAATATATAAAAAATCTGGTATCGATGGATTAAAATTAGATAGACGAGGGAGGCCTTCTAAAACGATGAAGAAACCTAAAACATCTAACGAATCAGAAACCAAAAAAGGACTGGAAAAAGAGCTTGAGCTTCTTCGTGCGGAGAATGAATACCTAAAAAAACTAAATGCCTTAGTTCAAAAAAGGAAGGACCGACAACCGAAGAAAAAGTAAAGGTTATCGTTGAATTAAGGCAATCCTACAAACTGAACGTCCTTCTTAAGGTTTCAGAAGTTAAAAAAGCAACATTCTTCTACACGATTAACAAGGTTAATAAAGATGATAAAAACAAAGAAATCTTTGAACAGATAAAAGAAATATATCACCGGAACAAAGGAAGGTATGGCTATAGAAGAATATTGCTTGAGTTGGCTAATAGAGGATATAAAGTCAACCATAAAAAGATTAAAAGAATAATGTCCTTGCTCAATATCCACGGCATCACGCCTAGAGGGAAATACAAATCTTACAAAGGCGACCAGAACGGAACTTGCAAGAACCTTCTTCTTAATAAAGTTGTCGATGAGGAAAAGCATAAAACAACCTATAAAAGAGACTTCTCGACCACGGCGTGTAATCAAAAATGGACAACCGATGTTTCTGAATTTCACATCGCGGCGGGCAAATTATACCTATCTCCAATTCTAGATATGCATAACCGTGAAATCGTAGCGTTTAACATATCCAGAAATCCGAACTTCAACCAAACAACCGACATGTTAAGAAAGGCATTTGCTAAATACGAAAAGCTGGAAGGACTAATCTTCCATAGCGATCAGGGATGGCAATATCAAATGGAGTTCTATCACGAAGAGCTTAAAAGGCGTGGCATCAAACAATCGATGTCTAGAAAAGGGAATTGCCTAGACAATTCACCCATGGAAAACTTCTTTGGAGTCATGAAAAATGAAATGTTCTATGGGCATGAATATGAATTTAAGTCGCTAGACGAATTGGAAAAAGCAATGAATAAATATATTAAATACTACAATAACGAAAGAATAATGGAGAAAACAAAAGGGCTGTCCCCTTTAGCTTATAGACAACAGCCCTTTGCTCAATTATGATATTAGAAGCAAGTCCAACATTTGGGTCTCACTTCATTCCCAAGGCTAATTTTGCTAATTAAGCTGTAACTCAGTGAAGAATTTCAGCAACGGTACCAGCACCGACGGTACGACCACCTTCACGGATAGAGAACTTGGTTCCTTTTTCCATGGCGATTGGGTGGATTAATTCGACAGTGAAGGTAACGTGGTCACCTGGCATAACCATATCAGTTCCGGCTGGAAGAGTGATGGTGCCAGTGATATCGGTAGTACGGAAGAAGAATTGAGGACGATATCCGTTAAGGAAGTGAGTATGACGTCCACCTTCTTCTTTGGTAAGGATATAGGTGGTAGCAGTGAATTTATCGTGTGGAACGATAGATCCTGGCTTAGCAAGTACTTGTCCACGTTCGACTTGGTCGTGGGTGATACCACGGAGAAGAGCTCCAACGTTATCACCACCTTGAGCGAAGTCAAGGGTCTTACGGAACATTTCTAGACCGGTAACAACAGTCTTTTGGGTTGGTTTGATACCGACGATTTCAGCTTCGTCGTTGATCTTGATCATACCACGTTCGACTCTACCAGTGACGACGGTACCACGGCCAGAGATGGTCATGACATCTTCGATAGGTAGTAAGAATGGCTTG
Source organism: uncultured Mollicutes bacterium (assembly GCA_900550795.1). GTDB lineage: Bacteria > Bacillota_I > Bacilli_A > RFN20 > CAG-826 > Alloenteromonas. The sequence continues at coordinate 3,933 of URTN01000039.1, read as the reverse complement.
TCGTTATCACGGACTGGGTCTGGGATATAGGAATCCAAGGCATCAAGTAATTCAAGGATTGGCTTGCAGGCTGGATCATCGATGGACTTAGCATCGCAGGCAGCTTTAGCAGAACCTTTGACAACTGGGACTTCATCCCCTGGGAAGTCATATTTGTTAAGAAGATCGCGGACATCCATTTCGACTAAGTCAATGAGTTCTGGGTCATCGACCATATCGGTCTTGTTAAGGAAGACAATGATTTGTGGAACACCGACTTGACGGGCAAGTAAGACGTGTTCACGGGTTTGTGGCATAACGCCATCAGCAGCGGAGACAACAAGGATAGCGGCGTCCATTTGGGCAGCACCGGTGATCATGTTCTTGACATAGTCAGCGTGCCCTGGGCAGTCAACGTGAGCATAGTGTCTATGTTCAGTTTCATACTCGACGTGAGCAGAGTTGATGGTGATACCACGAGCTCTTTCTTCTGGGGTAGCATCGATAGCGCCATAAGCCATATCTTTGGCTAAACCCTTCATAGAAAGAACATGGGTGATAGCAGAGGTAAGAGTGGTCTTACCATGGTCGACGTGGCCAATGGTACCAACGTTAAGGTGTACACGGTCACGATTGAATTTTTCTTTTGCCATTTGTTAATTTCCTCCAAAATGGTTTCTAGATTTTTTCTTGGCTTGAATATGATAGAACAAGCCGAATTCATTAGCAATACTTTAAGTATTGTAATTATTTACCAGATACCTTCTTTACGACGGCATCTTGGATGAAGCGTGGGCATTCGCCATAATGGTCGAAGCTCATCGTGAAGTTTCCTCTTCCTTGAGTCAAGGAACGGAGGTCAGTGACATAACCAAACATTTCGGCTAGTGGTATTTCAGCATCGATTTGCTTGGCATTGCCACGTTGGGTTTCCCCGGTCATATTACCCCTTCTACGGGCAACATCACCGATAACGTCACCATAATATTGTTCTGGGACGGTTATTTCGACCTTCATGATAGGTTCAAGAAGGACAGGGTCACATTTAGGGGCAGCGGCCTTAAGCGCCATAGAAGCGGCAACTTTATAGGCAGCTTCGGAAGAGTCTACATCGTGGTAGCTTCCATCAAATAAGGTAGCTTTGATATCGATTAGTGGGTATCCAGCGATAACACCACGGGTAAGGGCATCTTCTAGACCTTGTTGGGTTGGCTTGATGAATTCCTTTGGAACTGCACCACCAACGATAGCATCAACGAATTCGAATCCTTTTCCTGGGTTTGGCTCAAATCTGATCCAAACGTCACCATATTGACCATGGCCACCACTTTGCTTGACGTAACGTCCTTGGGCTTCGCCAGTCTTACGGAAGGTTTCCCTGTAGTTGACTTGTGGAGCACCGACATTGACATCAACCTTGAATTCACGTCTCATACGTTCGACAAGGATATCAAGTTGAAGTTCGCCAACACCGGCAATAATGGTTTGTCCAGAGTCCGCATCGGTATGGACACGGAAGGTTGGGTCTTCTTCGGCTAACTTAGTAAGAGCAATTGTCATCTTTTCTTGGTCAGCTTTGGTCTTTGGTTCAACCGCTTCTTCTAGAACTGGTTCTGGGAAGACGAGGTTTTCAAGGACTACTGGTTCGTTTTCATCGGTCAATGTATCACCGGTGGTTGTTGACTTTAAGCCAACGATGGCACCGATTTCACCAGCGTGCAAGCATTCGACTTCTTGACGGTGGTTAGCATGCATCAAGACTAAACGTCCGATACGTTCCTTGTTTCCATGGTTGGAATTCAAGACATAAGATCCGCTCTTTAAGACGCCTTGGTAGACTCTGACATAGGCTAATCTACCAATGAATGGGTCAGTAGCAATCTTGAAGGCAAGCCCAACGAATGGCTTGTTATCAGTAGCTTCGCAGACATATGGTTCATCATCTAGAGTTCCCTTTTCGCCAGGAATATCTAGAGGTGATGGTAAGTAAGCAACAACCGCATCAAGTAGAGGTTGGATACATTTATTCTTATAAGCAGAGCCGCAGAGAACTGGGAAGAATGTACCAGTTAATACAGCACTACGGATGGTGGATTTAATCATATCGACAGGGACTTCTTCCCCTTCGAGGACCATCATCATCAAATCATCATTAAAGGCAGCTAGCTTTTCAAGCAAGATGGAACGATATTGCTCGACCTTGTCTTTTAATTCAGTTGGGACATCGGTGATTGCTGGGGCGTCAGACTTTTCATCTCCATAGACATAAGCCTTTCTTTCGATGATGTCGACGCATCCTTTGAAGTTGCCTTCCCTTCCGATTGGGCATTGAATGGCAGCAGCATTAGCGGCAAGCCTTTCGCCTAAGGAAGCGACGCACATATCAAAGTCGGCACCAGTGGCATCCATCTTATTGCAGAAGACAATACGTGGGACACCATATTTGGTACCTTGTCTCCAAACGGTTTCGGTTTGTGGTTCGACACCATTTTTGGAGTCAAGAACAGTAACAGCACCGTCTAGGACACGTAATGAACGTTCAACTTCGACAGTGAAGTCGACGTGCCCTGGGGTGTCAATAATGTTGAAACGGTTACCCTTCCAGAAGCAAGTAGTTGCAGATGAGGTGATTGTGATACCTCTTTCTTGTTCTTCTTCCATCCAGTCCATGGTGGCAGTTCCTTCGTGAACTTCACCAATCTTGTGGGTACGACCGGTATAATAGAGGATACGCTCAGTTGTTGTGGTCTTACCAGCATCAATATGAGCCATAATGCCGATGTTACGTGTGTGAGGGAGATCGTAAGTTGCGGTCTCGCTAATCATATTTTCGTCAGCCATATGTTTTCTCCTAAATTACCAACGGTAATGGGCGTAAGCTTTGTTAGCTTCGGCCATCTTATGGACGTCTTCCTTCTTCTTGACGGAAGCACCACTTCCATTGGCGGCATCAATTATTTCGGCGGCTAATTTGTCTTCCATGGTCTTTTCGCCACGTAGACGGGCATAGGTAACTAACCATCTTAGTCCTAGGGTTTGCTTTCTTTCTGGAGAAACTTCGACTGGAACTTGGTAGTTAGCGGCACCAATACGACGAACCTTGAGTTCGACTTCTGGCATAATGTTATTTATAGCGGAGGCAAAGACTTCGGTAGCCTTTTGTCCGGTTTTGTCTTCAATCTTCTTGAAGGCTTTGTAGATGATGGTTTGGGCAGTGCCTCTTTTGCCATCATACATGACACGGTTGATTAAACGGGTAACCAATTTGGATTGGTACACTGGATCTGGTAAAACGTCGCGTTTTTCGACTGAACCTTTTCTTGGCATTGTACTACTCCTCCTTATTTGCTAGCCTTTGGCTTCTTGGTTCCGTATAAAGAACGGCCTTGGCGTCTGGCTTCGATACCGGCGCAGTCTAAGCAACCACGAACAATATGGTATCTAACACCTGGTAAGTCCTTAACACGTCCGCCACGAATCATGACGGTAGAGTGTTCTTGAAGGTTATGTCCTTCGCCACCGATATAGGCGGTAACTTCGTATCCATTGGACAAGCGGACACGAGCGTATTTCCTCAACGCTGAGTTTGGTTTCTTTGGGGTCATTGTACCGACACGGGTGCAAACACCTCTTTTTTGTGAGGAAGGTTGGTTGGTTGTTTTCTTGGTTAGGGAGTTCCATCTCTTGCCTAAGGCTGGAGATTTGGACTTCTTGGTGGCAGATTGTCTGCCTTGCCTAACTAATTGGTTAATTGTTGGCATGTGTTTTTCCTCTCTTTTTCTACACACAATTCCCGGTGTATCAATCATCGGGGTAAACAAAGAAGGCAAAAGCCCTCTATTTACGTCCGGGTGAAATGATACCGAGGTATATTCCCCATGTCAATAATTATTTTCTTTTTTGAGTTTCCCCATTTTTAACAATGCCCTAAATAAAAAATAGCATTTTTGAATA
>URTN01000038.1 GCA_900550795.1 uncultured Mollicutes bacterium | reverse complement strand
TTTATAGACCATTTAATGAGGCTTATGAAGAAGCTAAGGTAAAGATGTATAAAGACGATTATAAAGAAACTGGGGAAAACTGCCCAATATGTGGTAAACCTCTTGTTTATAAAAAGAACAAGAAAGGGCAAGAATTTATTGCATGTTCTGGTTTCCCGTCCTGTACATATATCAAGAAAGAAGAAACTGAACAAAAGGTTGAATATACAGGGGAAAATTGCCCTGAATGCGGTTCTCCTTTAGTCTATAAATTAAATAGAAAGGGAGAGAAGTTCATCGGGTGTTCTTCTTATCCTAAATGCAAATATACCGCTTCTATTGATGGGAAGCCTACCAAAAAGGCCGAAAAGGTAGTCTATACTGAAAAAGATTATGTAAAACCATGCCCACATTGCAAAGACGGACATCTTGTTGTTAAACAAGGTAAAAGAGCCCAATTCCTAGGTTGTACGAATTTCCCGAAATGTCGTTACCACGAGTGGATTGAAAAGAAGAAATAATGAAAAAAGCTTTTATTATTGGTGGTGGTCTTGCCGGAAGCGAGGCTAGTTACTATTTACTTAAAAAGGGTTATAATGTAACTCTTTTTGAGGCACGTCCAGAATATAAGGATAATGCCCATTATAGCGATAAACTTGGAGAATTGGTCTGCTCTAATTCGTTAAAATCCAAAAGATTAGATAATGCCTGCGGTTTACTAAAAGAAGAAATCCGTTTAATGGGTTCAATAATGATGGAAGCAGCTTCTTTTTCTGAAGTCCCTTCAGGGAATGCACTTGGGGTTGATAGGGATAGATTTTCCTCCTATATCGATTCCAAATTGAAATCTTTCCCGAATTTCCATTTGGTCAACAAAGAGATAACTTCCTTGCCTGATGAAGATGTTATTCTGGCTACTGGTCCGCTTACTTCTTCACCCTTGTTAGATTGCCTAAAAGATATAGTGGGTCAATCGAATTTGTCATTTTTTGATGCTTCGGCTCCTATCGTTAAGAAGTCTAGCATCGACTTTTCAATCTGTTATTTTAAGTCTAGGTATGAGCAAGATGATTCTTCCTATATAAATTGCCCATTTACCAAAGACCAATATTACCAATTCGTAAAAGAATTACTAGGCGCCCAAAAGGCATTGCTTCATGAATTTGATACAAAATATTTCGAGGGATGCCTTCCTGTTGAAGTCATTGCCTCTAGAGGAATGGAAACATTACGTCATGGTCCTTTAAAGCCTTTTGGACTAGAAAAGAATAAAGGGGATAGGCCTTACGCAGTCTTGCAATTAAGACAAGACGACTACATGGGTGAGCTATATAACCTCGTCGGGTTCCAAACTAACCTTACCTATAACGAACAAAAAAGAGTCTTTTCTTTGATTCCCGGATTAGAAAATGCCGAATTTGTTAGATATGGATTAATGCATAGGAATTCCTATATTGATTCACCGAATTCCCTTAATGATGACCTGAGTTTAAAAAATAAATCCAATGTATTTATTGCAGGTCAATTAAGTGGGGTAGAAGGGTATGTTGAATCTGCTGCTTCAGGGTTATTAGCTGCTATTTCTTATGATGCTAGAAATAGTGGCAAACAATTTGAACTCCCTCCAAGAAGCACGGTTTTAGGTGCCTTGATGGCATATGTTTTAGGTTGTAAAGGCAAATATTTTGCCCCGATGAATGCAAATTGGGCTTTGCTTCCTATGGTAAATAAATACAATAAAGAAGAAGCAATCCAAAAGGCCATAAATGAAATCCAAGAATACTACAAAAAATATAACGATTGATGGACTAGATTCCTATCTTTCCTATCTCTCATTTCAAAAAGGATATTCTTCAAAAACCATACAAAATTATCACGATGATATCGTGCTTTTCTTTACTTTTCTTTCAGATAACAATCTTGATAAAGATAACTTTGGTAGAGATGATATAAGGAAATTCATATACGAAGAAAAAAGTAAAAGGAATATCTCTTCTAGGTCTATTCAAAGGCGTCTATCATCCTTACGTGGATTCTTTGATTATCTAGTTAAGAATTCCTTAGTCTCCTTTAACCAATTTCAGCTTGTTTCATCTCCAAAAAGCGAGATTAAGTACCCAAAAAGGCTTTACCAAGAAGATGTTAGCTCTCTTTTAAATGCCTTTTCTAAATTTGATGACCCTCTCTCAAAAAGAAACAAGGCCATAATTGAACTTCTATATTCTAGCGGGATCAGGGCTAGCGAATTAGTTAATCTATCGGTTTCGGATTTTGATTTTTCTTCTAGGTCGATTTTAGTTTTAGGAAAAGGAAAAAAACAAAGGTATGCCCCGTTTTCTTCTTCTAGCAAGGATTCGATTTTGGTTTATTTAAAGGAAGTCAGACCTTTTTTGTTAGCTAAAAGCAAAGGAAAGAACATTAAGCGCGACAAGATGTTTTTAAATAACAACGGGGGCAATTTAACAGTACGTGGACTTGAATATATCGTAAGGGAATGCTCGATTAAATTAGTAGGAGATCCAAGCCTTCATCCTCATGAATTACGTCACACTTTTGCGACGATTTTGCTTGAATCGGGCGTGTCTTTGCGCGTAATTCAAGAACTCCTTGGACATGAATCAATTAATACAACGCAGGTCTATACTCACCTTACCCAAAAGGATTTACAGGTTGAGTATGATAAGGCCTTTAAGGGCATAAACATCAAGAAGTAATTTTTCTTTAGAAAAGTTTCACTTGTGCGTACATGCGTATAAGCGTATACTTTCTTTCGGCTCTTGCTAGCCAATACACACTCCGTGAATTCAAAGCCTTGTTCCTAGAAATAGGTGGTCGTTTGTCAGAAGCGGAGGAGGAAAAAACAAATGGAGGTCACCAAAGATGAGTGACGAAGTAATCAAAACCGAAGCAGTCGAAGAAGCTGCTCCAGCCACAACCGAAGTCGAAAACGTCATGGCTCAAGTCATGCACGACAAGAACGCCCCAATTCTCACTATGAGAAAGTGCCTTGAGGCCGGTGTCCATTTCGGACATCAAACCAGAAGATGGAACCCAAAGATGAGCAAATTCATCTATGGCGCAAGAAATGGCATCTACATCATCGATCTTGCTAAGACCGTCGAAAGAGTTAACGCTTCCTATAATGCCCTTAAGAGTATTGTCGAACGCGGCGGAAAAGTCTTATTTGTCGGTACCAAACCACAATCTCAACAAATCGTTATCGATGAAGCTGTCCGTTCCGGCTCCTTCTATATCACCAATAGATGGTTAGGTGGAACATTAACTAACTTCCGTACCATCCAATTACGCTTAAAGAGATTAAAGGAACTCGAAACCTCTATGGCCGATGGTTCCATGGACAAACTCCCAAAGAAGGAAGTTGCCTTATTAAAGAAAGAATATGCTAAGCTTCAAAAGAACCTTGAAGGTATCAAGGAAATGAGAAAGCTTCCAAACGCCATTGTCTTAGTTGACCCAACCGTTGAACATAATGCTGTTTTAGAAGCCCACAAGCTTAACATCCCAGTATTTGCCATCTGCGATACTTCCGATGACCCAGATACTGTCGACTTCCCAATCCCATCCAATAACGATGCTACCTCTGCTATCAAATTAATCGTTGGTGTCTTGGCCGACGCTGCTGTTGAAGCTCGTTTCGAAGATGGATTAACCGAAATTGCCTATACTGTCGATACTGAAGCCGAAGCTACCATGGATGATGCTGTTCACGTAGCCGATGTTGCCGCTGAACAACACCGCGCTGCCGTTAGAGCTGCAAGAAAAGCCAGGGAAGAACGCTATAACAAAGCCCAAGCCGAACGCAAAGCAAGATATGCTGCTAAGAAAGCTGAAGCCGAAGGCGCCAAAAAAGAAGAAGCTCCAGTAGAAAGCAAAAAAGAAGGAGAATAAAAATGGCTGTTACAGTTGCTCAAATTAAAGATCTCAACGTCCGTACCGGTGCCGGTATCATGGATTGCAAGAAAGCCCTTGTCGAAGCTGATGGAGATGTTGAAAAAGCCATCGATATCCTTCGTGAAAAAGGTATTGCCAAAGCTGCGTCCAAAGCTGGAAGAGTCGCTGCTGAAGGCTTAGCCAATATTGAAATCTGCACCAAGTGCAACCGTGCCGCTATTGTCGAAGTCAATTGCGAAACCGACTTCGTCTCATCTTCTGATAAATTCCACGAATTTGTCGCTAATGTTACCCACAAGATTCTTGAAAATAATCCAACTAGTGTCGAAGAAGCTACCGAATTAACAAAAGACCTATTTGGTGATGCTACCATTGCCATGGGCGAAAAGTTTGTTATCCGTCGCTTCGAAGTAGTTGATGCCAAGGAAGGACAAGTATTTGGACAATATAGCCACGGACAAGGCAAAATTGCTGCCTTGGTCTTGCTTTCTAAGGATTGTGGCGATCTAAACAAAGGATTTGCCATGAATGTTGTTTCTGCTAACCCAACCTATCTCTCCATGGATGAAGTTCCAGCCGAAATAGTTGAAAGAGAAACCGAAATCGCTAGAAATGAAGTTGCTACTGATGAAAAGTTAGCCTCCAAGCCAGAAGCTGTTAAGGAAAACATCATCAAGAACAAAGTCAAGAAAGTCCTTTCTGCTTCTTGCTTATTAGAACAACCATTCGTCTATGATGATACAAAGACCGTTGCCCAAGCCTTAAAGGAAAACGGTGTCGAAATGATTAAATTCGTCATGTATCACGTTGGCGAAGGCATCGAAAAGAAAGCCGAATAATTAAATTAGGTTAAGCGTGTTCCTTGCGGGCACGCTGATTCCGTTTCTTTAATGTAGGTGAATCTTGGTTCACCATGCTTTTGACTATGTTAATCTAATACACCTTATCTCCATATTCAATAGTGTTCATGAATTCCCTCATGGAAGGGTTCATGCTTCTCTTGTCTATGTCATACCTTTCCAGCTCTGACCTGAATCCACCAAGCTGCAGGTTCGGTTCCTCGTAGTAGCTCTTCTTCCCGATTGTCGCCTTCATGCTCTCGCCGTTCTCGCCTGCCTCAATCATTGAGGCAATCTTCTCTATGGTCTCGGGCTTGAACTTGTTGCATACACTGTCGAACCTTGGGCTGTAGTAATGGGAGTTCATGCCCTCCTGCGAACAACCGTCGTAACTGCTTTCCAGGTATGGCTTGAATATGCCGTTGTTGGCCCTGTATAGCTTTGCTATCTTTGACAGGCCCTCTATGCCCATGAGCTCCCCGTCCCCCTCTATCTTGGCTATGAGCGAATCCATGTACGACGGATCGTTCAGCTCCTCGTCGCTGGCCTTCAGCCCAAGCTCCTTCTCCAGCGGGGACTTTATGTGGAACTTGTCAGGTACGTATACCGCCTTGCACACGATTACCCTTTCGGGGGAGTTCTGGATGTACGTGGCAAGGTCCCCGGAGACATAGATGGTATCGTCGCTGCCGAGCTTGTAGTATGTGGCCAGGCAGCGATTGATTTTGGCAAACAGCTCCTTTAGCTTCGTCGATGACATTATCTTCCTGTTCACCAGCCTCATCTTCCCCTGGGCGCCGATTTCCTCCCTGCCCTTGAATATCGTTGCCGTGTAGAGCTTTTTCTTGTTCTTGGAGCCGAGCATGTTGAGGAATTTCTCGTCAATCTGGAGGTGGACCACCGAGCCGTTGCCCTTAAGGGCAGGGTTGGCGACGGCTTCCAGCGTAAGCTTCTTTATGGCGCGGCATACCGTCGACTTCGAGATTGGATATCCAATCTCCGACCCGTAGCGCCCGGCCTTCTCGTAGCTCATCTCGCATGCGGCCCTTATCGCCTGGTACTTCACCTCGTCCAGCACCTTTACCCTCCTCGGTATCTTTATCACCGAGTCAAGGAGGCAGACATAGCCGCCATCCATCTCGTTCTGGTAGTAGCGCCTCCTGAACGAGAGCAGGCCAATTGTGGTGAGCACCGTCCTCCTCTGGACCCTAACTACCTTAAGGTAGTACGGCTTCATGCTATATAGCATGGCATCCATCCTCTCCAGCCAGGCGGCAAGGTTTTCCAATGCCGATTTCTTCGCGTCTACGGCATATTTCGAAACAAGACCCTCGAACGTGGACGTGTTTGTTGGTATAATGTCCATGGAAGTTCCTCCTTTGTGTTGTGGTCAAAAAACATTATAGATGAACTTCCATTTTTTTGTTACCTACATTCATGAAACGCTATCCACGCTTTTTTTCTAGCCATTACGTATTATTTCTATATAATAAGGAACGGAGAAAATTCATGGAAAGTATGTATAAACGCGTTATTATCAAACTCTCTGGAGAATCTCTTTCTGACCCAAAGAATTCGCTTATTTATGATGCTAATAAATTAAAAAGCGTTGCTAAGGTCGTTAAGGAAACTCTAGATACAGGAACCCAGGTCGGCATTGTTGTCGGAGCCGGCAACATCTGGAGAGGACGCCTAGCCGAAAAGATTGGAATCGAACATTCTACTGCCGACTATATGGGCATGTTAGGAACCATTATGAATGCTTTGGCTATCCAATCTTCATTAGAAGAAATTGGAATTGAATGCAGGGTAATGTCTTCAATTAATGTCCCTCAAGTATGCGAACCTTATATTAGAAGGAAAGCTGCTGCTTATTTAGATAGGGGAGTGGTTACTATCTTTGCAGGAGGTACAGGTAATCCATACTTCACAACAGATACAACTGCAACATTAAGGGCACTAGAAGTAAATGCTGATGCCATATTGATGGCCAAAAATGGGGTTGATGGGGTTTATGATTCTGATCCTAGAGTCAATAAAGACGCCAAATTAATCAAGAAGATAACTTTCCGTGAGATAGTCGAAAAGAAACTTGGTGTTATGGATTTAACAGCAGTTGCCATGCTTGAGAATACTGGTGTTGTCATCCGCGTATTCAATATGGATGATATGTCTAATTTCATGAAGGTCTTGACTGATAAAGAGTTAGGTACAACTATTACAAAAGAATAGTAGAATATATAAGCGAGGTAATTTATGGACGCATATACATTAGAAGCTAGCGAGAAGATGCAAAAGACTATCGAATCTTTTACGTCTGGCTTAGCAAAATTAAGATCTGGAAGGGCTAATCCTTCCATGCTCAATGGAGTCAAGTGTGATTATTATGGAGAAAAGATGGATATTACATCCCTTTGCTCTATTTCCATGCCTGAACCAAGACAACTTTATGTAAAGCCTTATTCTAGAGAGGATTTAAAGGCTATTGCTGCTGGCATTTCCGCCGCAAATCTAGGAATTAATCCACAAGTTGAAGCTGATGGAATTAGAATTATTGTTC
>URTN01000037.1 GCA_900550795.1 uncultured Mollicutes bacterium | reverse complement strand
CTATTTTATTATTAAGAAACCACAAAATAATTGGTTATATGGTAATTAACAATATATCCACCCATTCAATTGAATTTGTTGATTTTGAATGTTTGGGGAGCAAGGAAGAAAAAGAAGAATACCTAAAATTATATATCGAGACTTATTCAAGAAAAGTAGTCCCCGTTACTTATATTTATAGCTGCAGGAAAGATAAAAAAATAGCCTCCATGCTAGGTTTTAGCAAGAAGGCTAATAAAAAGTATTCTCTAAAGATTGTTACTACGCATCCTTTTTAAGGGATTCGATTTGGCTTTCTTCTCTTTCTAAGGCTTTATCCAATGATTCGGCTTTATCAAAAGATTCATCAAGAATGAAAGTTATCTTTGGAACTGAATATAAATCCATCTTTTTGGCAAGGGAGCTCCTAACGAAGCCACTTGCTTTTTTTAATTCGGCAAGCTTTGTTTTTGGGTGATCTCCGAAGAAAGTAACATAGACTTTCGCCTCGCTATAATCATCATTGACCACTACTTCGTTAACGCTAACTAAGCCAATATGTGGATTTTTTATTTCCCTAGAGATAATCTCAGAGATGTCTTTAGCAATGACAGCTTTTATTCTACCTTGTCTATTGGCCATCGCTTTCTCCTTTTTCAATCATCTCATATCCTTCGATGATATCGCCTTCTTTGATGTCATTATATCCATCGATTGTAAGGCCACATTCATAGCCTTCCTTGACTTCTTTGGCATCATCTTTAAATCTTTTAAGCGATCCAAGTTTGCCTTCATAAATGACAACGCCATTTCTCATGAGACGAATCTTGCTTCCGTTTTTAAGGAAACCGCTAGTAACATAAGATCCACCGATTGTACCAATCTTAGAAATCTTATAGATATGCCTAATTTCTGCTTGTCCGGTAATATTTTCAACCTTTTCGGCAACAACCATACCCTTCAAGGCTTTTTCCATTTCATCAAGCAATTCATAGATTATCTTGTGGAGATGGATTTCGACATGGTTTTCTTCTGCCATAGTCCTAACTCTAGCATCAGGCCTGACATTGAAGCCAAATATGACGGCGTGGCTAGCATTGGCAAGCAAGACATCGGAATCAGAAATTGCCCCAGCTGAAGCAAGCAAGACATGAATCTTGACTGAATCATTAGACATTTTCTCCAAATTGGCTTTCAAAGCTTGAGCCGTACCATCGCTATCAGCCTTGACAATAACATTGAAATCTTTGATTTTGCCAGCGTTTACTAAGTTATTTAAGTCATTTAATGACATGGCGCTAGTTTGTCCTCTAGATGCTTCTAGCTTAGCTTGGCTACGTTTTAAGGCAATATCCTTAGCCTGTTTTTCTTCTGGGAAAGCCATAAATCTATCGCCAGCGCTAGGAACGGCAGCTAATCCAATAACGGAAACTGGAGTTGATGGGCCAGCAGACTTAAGAACCTGCCTAAATTCGTTACTCATCCTCCTTATTTTTCCATAAGTTTCGCCGACAACGACGAAATCACCGGAATTCAAAGTACCATTTTGGACTAATAAAGTAGCTTTCGGACCTTCGCCTTTATCTAGGTTTGCTTCCAAAACTGTACCTATTGCATATCTAGAAGGATTGGCCTTAAGTTCAAGCATTTCAGCCTTTAAGGTAATCATTTCTAGTAAATCATCAATGCCGATTCCTTTTTTGGCAGAAATCTCGCAACACATGACATCTCCACCATAATCTTCACTAATGACATCATGTGCCATAAGTTCTTCTTTTACTTTTCTAGGATTCGCTCCGGCTTTATCGATTTTATTAACGGCAACAATGATTGGAACTCCTGCTGCTTTAGCGTGGTCAATAGCTTCAATTGTCTGAGGCATGACTCCATCATCAGCAGCAACGACTAGAACAACAATATCAGTAACAGAAGCACCTCTAGCCCTCATTGCAGTAAAGGCAGCATGCCCTGGAGTATCGATAAAAGTAATCTTCTTGCCATGTATTTCTTTTTGGTAAGCGCCTATTTCTTGGGAAATTCCACCAGCTTCAGTATCGACAATATGGCTAGATCTAATCGCGTCGATCAAGGTAGTCTTGCCATGGTCGACGTGACCCATGATAGTAACTACTGGAGGACGTTCTTTTAAATCTTTTGGATCATCTACTATATCAAGTTCTTCAAAATTAGTCTCATCAACGACCTTTTCTTTTTTGAAGTCATAACCGAATTCAAGACAAATTTCGCCTATGGAATCATCATCAAGAGTCGAATTGATGGTAAATGCCTTATTCTGCATGAAAAGATACTTGATAATATCGGTAGCAGGGATATTTATAGCCTTTGACAATTCACCTAATGTTATAGGTTTGGAATAGACAAATACGCCACCATTGACTTTAGCATATTCGTTTCTCCCTTTTGATTTAGAAGGAGAGAAATTGCTCATTCTATTATTTACTGGGCCGTTATTTTTCTTTGATTGGTAATTGTTCTTTTTGTTCATTTTTGTCTCCTTTTAAATCCATTTTCTTCTTTAGGGCAAGACTTGATTTCTTATCAGTTATCCCAAGAAGAGATATCTCTTCGTAACCAAGTGCTTCGCCTAGCTCGGCTTTGCTAAATGCCTCTAATACTTCAACATTGAATTTAGAAGCATAGCTAAGCGCCTTCTTTCTAGTATTTGATGAACAATCAGTTGCTAATAGAAGCAATTTGGTTTTAGGAGAATGGTAACTAGCTTCGCCAAAAAGCAATTTGCCTCCCCTATTTAGTAATCCTATGAATCCTATTAGCTCTTTCTTGTTCATTTTTCTAGATAGTTTTTTAATTCCTCGCTTATCAACCCAAATCTATTCGACTTGGATTCAAGGAATTTCTTAATCTTTTCCTTATCTTTAACAAGGTAGATACCTCTACCCAATCTATTTTGGTCTAGATCAGGATAGAGATATCCATCAATTTTAATTAGGCGTAACAATTCCGATTTATCAAATTGCTGCCTAGAAATTACATCAGTACGGACAGAAACCTTATTTCCCATCGTCATCGTAATATTGGTCGTATTCGCTATATTCGTCATCGATATCGCTTTCGTCGATATCATCGTAATCTAAGTTACTCTCTTCTTCTTCGATGGCGGAGAGTTCTTCATCAGTATAGACAGGTACTGCCTGGACTGTTGGCTTAGTTACTTCGCGCTTGACTTCTTCTTCAGTAATCTTGCGTGGACGTTTTAGTTTAGAACCAGACTTGGTCTTCTTTTCCTTGGCGGATTCAAGTTCCTTTTCAAGGTCATCAAGAGAAGTTGTAGTCTTGACTTCGATAGTTTCCTTAGTAACTGGCTCTTCCTTAACTGGAGCGACAGTTTCTTCTTCCTTGACTTTACTAGCTTCTTCTTCAAGGGCTTTTTGGGCCTTGACTTGTTCTAAGGCAGCCTTAGCTGGGTTAGTGGCTTCAAGAGGGAACATATCTGGAGTTGCACTAGCTTTAGGGGCGACTTTTGGAGTTGGGGCAACTTCTTTTTCCTTAACCTCAACTTGATTTTCCTCTTCTTGCTTTTTGGCTTCTTCAAGGGCTTTTTCTTTTTCAAGGCGTTCGGCTTCTTCTTTAGCCTTCCTTGCCTCTTCTTCTTTTCTAGCTTGCTCAAGGGCTTTTTCTTCTTGTTCCTTGATGAAGGCTTGCTTTTCTTTTTGACGCTTATCTTCTTCGTCAAGCTTTTGCCATTCTTCATAGGTCAAGTACTCGATTTCATCCATCTTGGCCTTGGATTCTTCAATCATATTTAGCTTATAACCGGTAAGTTTAGAAGCTAGGAATAAATTGGCCATCTTCTTGCCATAGCTAACAGGAAGTGTGCCATCTTTAATGATGACATCAGCTTCTTTATTTTCTTCATCAAGGTTAAGTCCGATGACTTCAGCCGGGCGGCAGGCTTCAATTATAAAGAAACCTGGGACATAGGAATAATTGACTATATCAATCTTTTCCTTAGAAGATCCATTTCCTAATTGTTGGACAATCTTTTGGATTCTAGATCCACCTTGTCCAATGCAAGCCCCAGTCGCATCGACATCGGCTTTAGTAGAGGCAACTGCAACTTTGGAGCGGATACCGGCTTGTCTAGCAATAGCCTTGATAACTACGGTTCCATCATATATTTCATGAATTTCTTCTTCGAATAATTTCTTCAAGAATCCTTCGCTAGAACGTGTAGCTTCGATTTGAGGTCCCCTAGATGGCTTGCCATCGATTGGGTTAGCGGATTTGACTTCTTGGATATAGACCTTTATTTGGTCCCCAATACGGAAGATTTCATTTCCGATAAGTTCTTTCTTGCTTAATTCGACAAAAGTAGTCCCGATTGAGACGGTGACGGATTTATCATCAGTCTTCTCGACTGTACCAACAAGCATCTCACCAACCTTATCCTTATATATCTTATATAATGCACCACGTTCGGCTTCTGCTAGTTTTTGGCGGAAATTATTCTTGATGGCGTTAGTTGTAACTTTAGAGATATCTTCCACTGGGCAAACGACATAATAATCATCTCCGGCAGCATATTTCGGGCTCTTTAATCCTTCATTTGCTTCTTCAGTAGAGATTTCGACATAGTCATCTTTGACTTCATCTACTACTTTTTTGACTTGGGCAAGGTCGACATGCCCAGTAACTGGGTCTACATGGCAAACGACATTTGTGTCTTCCCATCCACCTAAATACTTGATGTAGGCTCTTACTATGGCCTCTTCCAAAGCGTGGACTACTTCTTCATCGCTAAGTCCTTTGGAATCTGCAACACCTCTAAGGGCATCGACGAAGCTAATTTTTTCTTCAGTTTTCTTTTTCATTTTTATATTCCTATTTTATTAATCAAAATTTAATGGCTAACCTAGCCTTATCAATATCTTTCCTTGGGAAAGTTGCTTTAGTTAATTTTCCTTTTACCCTAAATTCCATAGTGGCACTTTCTGGATTTATATCAATCAAAGTCCCTTCCAAGATATTCTCTCCCTTATACGGATGGGACAAATGGATATTTAGATAAGAAGAAGTATATTCGTCTAAATCTTCTAATCTTATTTTCTTTTCTGCACCAGCAGAAGAAACATCAAGGTTATAAGCCCCTTCGATTGGATCTTCTTTGTCTAGGAGAGAAGAAATCAAATCAGAAACTTCAACTATTTCATCAAGGCTAATCGGCTTAACTCTATCAACAGATATCGATAAGCTGGATAAAGGCTTTGAATAATTGAATTTAATTTCATACAGGGAATAGCCTAATTCAGTTAATGGCTTTTCAATAATTGAAGCAATTTTATTTGCAATATCTTCCATTTACACCTCCTTAATAAGAGAAAGAGTGGCAATGCCACTCCAAAATATTTGAAATAGCGGAACCTCTACGGGATTTCCAGCGAAGTTATTGTAACATAATCCAAACTTCTTTGTTAAGCCCAAAAGAAGAAAAAACCTTATAAATAGATAAATTATTTTTAGTTTAATAAAAAATAGTAAAAAACCCCGAATTAACGAGGCTTATATACTTCTTAACCTGGTTTATTCTTCCTTAGCCAAGGCAAGATTATTTTTATAATCGATAATGAAATAATAAATATAGCTTCCTAATGGAACTAGAATAGCCAAAAGGCACAAAATAAGAGGTCCAGTCATCTTTGAAGTCATAAATAGCAATGGGAAATTACCCACCATGGATAAAGAGAGGAATGTCGGTTTAATTGAGAACACAATTAAGAAATAGGCGACTAGGAATAATCCAATAAGAGAGAATATAAAGGAAGTCTTCTTTCCTTTCTTTATGCGCTCAATCCCTTCTTTTTCTTCGTTGTAACAAACAAAGAAAATCTTTAGGAACGGAATAAATGCGAATAATAGATAGACACTTAAGCAGCAGAAGAAATTATCAAAACTCCTATCGAAATTGACAAAAGAGATCAAGAAATCCCCAAGGAAGAAAGATGCAAAAAGGGAGAATATAGTCCTTAAAATAACAAATATTACGTGGCTATCCCCTACTTTTATTCCATATTCGAATTCCTTTTTTCTAAATCCAAAATAGGAATATAAGCCGCCTACGATGCAAAATAAGAAGCCAAGCAAGAATGAATCGAGAGGATAAATTGCAGTCGCACGGTCAATTATAAACCCTTTATAAGTCCCGTTACTTAGAAATATTACATCTAGTAAGACAATAATAAATCCTAGGATGGATAATGCTAGTCCATTACCTTTCAAAGCTAGTTTCTGTTTGTACCTATTTTTATAGAAGAAACAAAAATGATAGGCGTGGTAAAAATAGAAAAGGCCAATGCAAGATAAATATAAAGGTAAGAATGTAGGAAGGAATACCAAACTAGAACCAACATCCTGAATAAAGAACCATCCAATGAAAAATATAGGTAGTCCTGAAAAAGTTAGTAACAAGGCATCTATTAATTTATAGATATAATCGTATTTTTTCATTTAGAACAAAGCCTCCAATGAATAATTTAATGAATAATCTAGGTTAGCCCTATGCATTGAATAGGTTCCATCCTTATTTATTTTAATAAGGTTGCCTCCTTGCATATCATCTCTATAAGAGAGGCCGTTCCCGGATTTAAGTCCATAGCAAAGTGCGATTGGATCATCTTTTTTGGATTCGTCTAGATAATATTCGGCACAGAAATTATTCTTATGATCATGGCCAACCGAAATAGCTTTTGTTGAACCTAGTTTCTCCGCTACTTCAAAGAAGCTAGTCCTTTTATAACCTGCAAATATCTGTGTAGTTCCTAGTCCTTCTACTTCATAAGGATATTCGTTCATCGTGCCAGAGAAATTCCTTATTTTTCCTGGAGTAGATTCATCTGCTTTTCCATAAGCATGTCTATAGGCATATTCGAATTCCCATAAAGGAATATGGAAATAACATAATGATTTGGAATTTGGGTTTGACTGTTGGGCAAGCTTTACTTGGTTTTCATACCAGCTAATCTGTTCATCATGAATTACATCATATGGGATTTTAAAGCTTCCAGGATTAAGGGAGCCTGAATCAAGACAATAAAGTTGCCAGGCTAGATTAGCACCATCTTTGATATTGATTACAAAATTAGTATCTCCGAATAAATCATCATCTAGATAGGTATTGAGGCATTTGCTCCTTTTTAGGCCTTCCCTGATTGGAAAGAGTTTATCAAAGAAGCCTTGTTCATCATGGTTTCCATAGACAAAGGCGAAATAGGAACAACTAGATTCTTCGATAATATCTAATAAAGATGTGTAGCTACTTGCATTTGCAGATAAGTCCTGGTCGCCGGTCATGATAACTA
>URTN01000036.1 GCA_900550795.1 uncultured Mollicutes bacterium | reverse complement strand
CTTGATAGTTATACAAAATCATTAAAATGCGATGCTTGTGCAAGGATTGCCAGGATTTGGCAGATACAGATGGTCCTCAAAAATGCCCCAATAACAGCGAAAAGTTTTAGGGTCAAAATACGCATACAATACCAGAGACCTCAATATATGATTCCTTCTTTGCTCGTCGTTGGAACACCGATATTAATCGCAGATGAGTTGAAGTCAAACCATGAATTCTTAAAGTAAAGTCAGTTGTCTAAAAAAGAGCGTGTTTCCAAGGGTTATTGCGCTTTGCGGTCAGGGGAAGCCGACTTAACCTCTGGAAGAAGCCCATATTCGACCCTTGGGACACGATTTCGACAGCAGCCATATTTCGCTCACTCGAATCGATGCCGCGCGACGTGGGACGACCTGGGCTAGCCAGAACGAGTTATATACAAGTATATAAAACGCTTCGGCGTCGATGGATTCCAATAGTTTCAGAGTGAGGGATGGGCGACGACGAAAAAACCGCCCACGCGGGACGGTCTTGTTGATTTGCTGCTTCGTGTTTTGGGGAGAACGGTCTTCGTATGAACGAGGAGAATCACTCTCGTCCTGACACAGCTTTTACCAGATTACTTAACTTCTGGTAATAATCCCATGAAACGAGCGTTCTTAATAGCAACGGCTAATTGACGTTGATATTTAGCACTGGTTCCAGTTATAGCACGTGGGGTGATTTTGCCATCAGCAGAGATAAATCTTTGAAGCAATTCGACATTCTTATAGTCGATATGGTCAATCTTATTCTTTTTGAAATAGCAAACCTTACGGCGGGAGCGAATTTTCTTAAAAGCCATAATTAATCCTTTCTAGAAATTAAAACGGGAGATCGTCATCGATGATATCGATGGAATCTGTGTCTTTACTTTCTTGTGGTTGAGCTATAGAGGCTGGAGACGAATCGGTATTAGGGTCCGAATAGTAGCCAGAATCATTAGCAGCATTGCTAGATTTTGGTTCCATGAATTCAATATTTGTAGCAATAACTTCGGTTGAAGTGATTTCTACATTATCACTGCGTCTAGTGTATTTACGTTGTGTTAATCTTCCGATAACTCCAACTAAATTACCTTTTCTAGTGAATTTTACGACAGTGTCAGCACTCTTTCCAAAGATGGAAACAGGCATAAAGACTGTAACTTTTTCTCCGTTAGGTCCTTTTCTAGAATCATCAACAGCAATGGTGAAGGAAGCCACGCTAAGTCCAGAAGTAGTCCTACGAAGTTCAGGGTCACGAGTCAAGCGACCAACTAATACGACATTGTTAACCATTTAAAGTCCTCCTAAGCGATTTGGTTATTCCTTATCGATTGTGATAAGGAAACGGATGACTTGATTATCAAGTCTTGCCAAACGATCAAATTCCTTTAAGCCTTCGGAATTAGCAGCAACTTTAATTACTACATAATAACCTTTGGTTTGCTTTTTGATCGGATAGGCAAAATCACGAAGTCCCCATTCTTTGACATCGGTAACATTAGCTTTGCTAGCAGCTAGGATGCCATGGAGCTTTTCGATTTCAGCCTTTCTAGCAGCATCGTCTAGATTTGCAGAAAGGATGTACATGATTTCATACTTTTCCATTGATTAAGCACCTCCTAATTTCGGTCTTCGGGTCACCTTAGTTGGGTCTATGTGACCATAGAAGTATGTGCGCCAAGTTTCCTTCAAACAAGGCTTTAGTATTATATAGAAGAAGTGATTGATTTTCAATCAATGAAAAGCAGTCATCCATTAAGGCAATTATGGCCTCACTATATAAGTAGGCGGCTAGCAATAAAAAAGGCTACAAACTTTTTTCTTTTTTTGTAGCCAATTGATTTAATTATTTTTCGTCTTTCATGGTTGGGAATAGCAATACTTCCCTGATATTTTGTGTGTTGGTAAATAACATGCAAAGTCTATCAATGCCAACTCCGATACCACCTGCTGGAGGCATACCGTATTTGAGGGCATCCATGAATGAATAGTCTATATCATTTGCTTCTTCATCCCCTCTATTCTTGGCTTCTAATTGAGCCTTGAATCTTTCTAATTGATCGAATGGGTTATTTAATTCGGTATAGGCATTCCCGAATTCAAATCCACCGACAAAGAATTCAAATCTTTCAACGAAGCGAGGATCTTCGCTCTTTTTCGTAAGAGGAGAGACTTCGATTGGATAAGTATGGATGAATGTAGGTTGGATTAAAGTCTTTTCAACAAATTCATCAAAGAAGGCTTGAATAATGTAACCGACTGAGTTCCAACTCTTTTCAAGAGGTACATTATGTTCTTTTGCTAAAGCCACTGCTTCTTCAAAGCTCATTTGTTTGGTGAAATCGATTCCAGTTTTTTCCTTAATGGCTTCGGTCATAGAAATCCATTTGAATGGTTTAGAGAAATCAATTTGGATATCACCCCAAGTGACAATGTCGCTTTTGGCAATCTTTTCAGCTAAATCTTTGAATAATCCTTCGACCCAATTTCTCATATCGGACAAATCACCATAGGCTTGATAAAGTTCGATTGTAGTGAATTCAGGATTATGACGAGTGTCAATTCCTTCATTACGGAAAATACGTCCAATTTCATAAACTCTATCAATACCGCCAATCATGGCTTTCTTTAGGTTAAGTTCGGTCGCAATACGCAAATAGAAGTCTTTATCTAAAGCATTATGATGGGTAATAAATGGTCTAGCAGAAGCGCCCCCGGCAATAGGAGAAAGAACTGGAGTTTCGACTTCTACAAACCCTAAATCGTCGCAAAATCTTCTTATTTCTTTAACAATTGCAGGTCTAAGTATGGCAACGCGTCTAGAATCATCATTTACAATCATATCTAGGTAACGTTTCCTAAAACGGTCTTCTGTATCAGTTAAGCCGTGGAACTTTTCTGGTAATGGTTTTAAGCATTTACAGATATGGGTATATTTTTCAACCTTGATAGTTAACTCACCGGTTCTAGATTTCATCAAGATGCCTTTGACCCCGACGATATCACCAAGATCAGCAAGCTTAAAGACAGCATAATCGTGTTCACCGATTATATTGATACCAATCCAAAGTTGGATATTCCCGTATTCATCTTTGATGTTAGCGAAACTGGCTTTTCCCATTCTACGGATAGCCATTAACCTACCAGCAACATCTACTTCGATATTCTTTTCGGTTAATTCTTCAGCACTTAATTCGCCATATTTGGCTCTAATGTCTCTAATTTGGTCTTTCCATTCATATCTAGTTCCGAATGGATCAACACCTAATTCTTCATATTTTGGTAATTTATCAAGACGTACTTGTTCTTGATCATTTAGCTTTTCTTCCATATAAAAACCTCAAAACTATTGCCCTAGTAGTTTACTCTAAATTGTTTGCATTTTGAATTAACTTATAAGTTAAAGTAAATATATTTTAAAAACAAGCGACCCATGTAGTGATTTAAAATTCTAAATCAATGACATTTTTCCATCTAGAAACGATTTCTTTTACCTTTTTCTTGTATGGAACTACATCAAAATCTTCATCCTTTTCTTTTAGAATTGAGTCGATAAGTCTAGCGATTTTTATCGCATCTTCTTTGCTACAACCCCTGGTTGTGGCAGCTGCAAAGCCTAATCGAAGCCCGCTAGTTAATCCTGGAGTTAAGGTATCATTATGAATCATGTTCTTATTGGCAGTTATTCCAACTCTTTCTAATCTAGTTTGGGCAATCTTGCCATTAATCCCATAAGAAGAGAGAACATTTAGCAAGAACAAATGATTATCCGTACCAGAAACTTTTGCGCCTAATGAAGCAAGTTCATCATTGCATGCTTTCGTGTTTTCTAATACATGGGTCATGTATTCTTTAAATTCTGGCTTTAAATCTTCTCCAAAGCAAATTGCCTTGGCAGCGATTACGTGTTCAAGCGGTCCGCCTTGTGTATAAGGAAAGACAGAAGAATCAATTTTCTTAGCCAAATCTAATCTATTAGAAAGGATAATCCCTCCCCTAGGGCCTCTTAATGTTTTATGAGTAGTAGATGTAACGATATCACAGTAATCAACCGGGTTCTGAGTTAATTTAGCAGCGATTATTCCGGCAACATGTGCCATATCCACCATGAATAATGTCTTTATTTCGGAATGAGAATTATGCTCGTCGATAATTTCTCTCATCTTCTTAAAATCGATATCGAAAGGATAGGCACTATAACCTGCTAAAAATAAATCAGGATTTTCTTCGTCTAGTCTCTTTCTAATTATTTCGTAATCAAGATGAGCATCGTCTCCAAGAGGATAAAAAACAAAATTATACGTATGGGCGGAGAAAGAAACATTAGACCCATGTGTTAAATGTCCCCCATCATTTAAGGTTAAAGAGAGTATTTTATCTCCAGGATTTAACAAGGCATGGTAGGCTGCAAAATTAGCCTGCGATCCTGAATGGGGCTGAACATTAACATACTGGGCATTAAATAGTTTCTTTAATCTTTCCCTAGCAATGTTTTCCACTGCATCAACATTCTCACATCCCCCATAATATCTATGCCCTGGATATCCTTCTGCATATTTAGCGGTAAATATCGAAGCCTGTGCTTCTCTTACTGATTTAGAAGGATAGTTCTCGCTAGCAATAAGCTCTATTCCTTCATTTTGTCTACTCTCTTCTTTAATTAAAAACCGTTCTATTTCCTTATCAACCATAACCATTCCTCGAAGTTAGTATAAAGCCCAAACATTTATAGGCAATATAAAAGCGCCCTTTTTAGGACGCTAATATTAGGCATTTGCTTCTTTAACTTTTGAACCAGTATAAAGTTGATAATACTTGCCTTTTTGTTTTAATAGGTCTTCGTGATTGCCTCTTTCAATTATCTTGCCGGACTCTAAAACCATGATGACATCGCTATTTTGAATTGTAGATAAACGGTGAGCAATAACAAATACCGTTCTTCCTTTCATAATTGCATCCATACCATTTTGGACTAGTTTTTCAGTATGGGAGTCAATTGAAGAAGTTGCCTCATCTAGAACTAGTACAGGTGGATTAGCACAAGCAGCCCTAGCAATAGATATAAGTTGCCTTTGCCCTTGGGATAATCCTGCCCCCGCTCCATGCAAGATAGTGTCATAGCCTTCTGGCAACATCATTATGAAATTATGGGCATTAGCTAATTTAGCAGCTTTTATTACTTCTTCATCGCTAGCGGAAGGATTGCCGTATCTAATATTGTCTTTAACGCTTCCGGTAAATAAGTTAGTCTCTTGAAGAACCATGCCCATAGCACGTCTAAGATCTTTCTTTTTAATCTTATTGATATTGATTCCGTCAAATCTTATCTTGCCATCTTCAATATCATAGAATCTATTCAAGAGGTTGGTAATTGTGGTCTTACCTGCCCCGGTAGGACCAACAAATGCTACTTTTTGACCTGGTTTAGCATATAAAGTTACATCATGTAGAACTGTCTTACCTTTAACGTAAGCAAAGTCTACATCCGACATAGTTATATCCCCTCTTAACCAGGTATAGGAAGTTGGAGAACCATCTGTATGAGGATGCTCCCAAGCCCACATGTTAGTTTTTTCTTCGCATGGAATTGGATTGCCGTTTTCATCTTTTTTGGCGTTGACTAGCATTACATATCCGTCATCGACTTCACTAGGTTCATCAATAAGGGCAAATATACGTTCTGCCCCTGCTAAAGCCATGATAGCCAAATTGATTTGGTTAGCAACTTGACCAATTGGAAGAGTAAATGATTTCCCTAATGTTAAGAAAGAAATTATTAATCCAGCCTTTATAGGCATGACCCCATATCCCATCAACAAGCCACCAACTAAAGCAATGACACAGTATTGCAAATGGGCCAAATTAACAGTTATAGGACCAAGGATGTTGGAGAATTGCTGAGCCTTTGTTGTATATCCGCATAAGGCATCATTTAATTTGTCGAATCCTTCCTCGGATTCTTTTTCATGGGTGAATACTTTGATGACTTTTTGTCCGGAAATCATTTCTTCAATATAACCATTTGTCGCACCTAAACTTCTTTGCTGAGAAATAAAGAAGGTAGATGATTTATGAGAGAAAATCGCGATGCAGGTAATGATAATTACAAAGAAGAACAATACGATTAAGGTTAGATAGACATTTAAGACTAACATTGCTACTAAAGCCACAACCATAGTAACAATAGAAGAAACAACCATCGGGAGAACTCTTGATATGAATTCCCTTAATGTATCAATATCATTTGTATAAACAGACATGATATCCCCATGTGTCCTAGTATCGAAATAAGATAAAGGAAGGCTTTCCATATGTGAAAATAGTTCATCCCTTATCTCTTTTTGGGTCCCTTGTCCAATTTGAGACACTACTATTTGATAGATGTAATTAGTAACAACACCTATTAAATATATTCCAGCCATAATTAATATTACGGTTTCTAGACTCATTGGTATTCCATATAGATATGTAGGTTGATTTGAAAGCATTGGGGTGATGAAATCATCGATAAGGATGCTACCGATAAAGGCAGAGCCAATTACCCCTGCTGCACCTGAAATCAAAATAGTAACACAAGCCAAAACAAGAAGGGCAGGCGAGAATTTAAACATTCTTTTTATGATTGAGCCAAAAAGAATAGCAGACTTCTTGAATTCAATCTTTTTTGCATTATTATTGCTCATCGAAATCACCTCCACCCATTTGGGTTTCATACATTTCCTTATATATAGAAGAGCTCTTCATTAGTTCATCATTATTTCCTTGGGCAACAATTTTCCCATCATCCATGATTAAGATAATGTCGCAATCTTTAATGGATAAAATCCTTTGGGCAATGATGAATTTAGTAACATTTGGAATTTCTTCCTTAAATGCTTTCCTAATAAGAGAATCAGTATGTGTATCAACCGCAGATGTCGAATCATCTAGAATCAATATCTTTGGGGATTTTAATAAGGCACGTGCGATGCAAAGCCTTTGTCTTTGACCTCCAGAAACATTAGTTCCTCCTTCGTCTATATGGCTATCGTATTTTTGAGGGAACGATTCAATAAATTCATCCGCACAAGCTAGATGTGCTGCTTTCTTTATTTGTTCATCGCTTGCATTTGGATTACCCCATAACAAGTTAGATTTTATTGTTCCGGTGAACAAAACATTCTTTTGAAGAACAACTGCTACATTGTCTCTAAGCGTCCTTAAATCATAATCTTTGACATCGACTCCGCCAATTTTGACAGATCCAGAACTGACATCATATAACCTGGCCATCATGGATACTAATGTGGATTTAGATGAACCGGTCGCCCCTATAATTCCAACAGTAGAACCACTAGGAATATTTAAATTAATATGGTCAAGGACGTTTTTCTCTCCTGAAGCACTGTAACGAAAACACACATCATCATAAACAACACTTCCATCTTTTACTTCTTTTACTGCGTTTATAGGGGAAGTAATGTCTGGTTTCTCGTCAATTACTTCTGAAATTCTTTCGGCAGAGTTTCTAGCAATAATTACCATTACAAAGCACATGGAAACAAACATTAATGAATTAAGTATCTGGTATGTATAAGTTATTAATGAGGTTAAAGAACCTGTATTGAATCCAATTGGAGAATTTCCTGAAGCTAGAATCATCTTAGCCCCAAAATAAGAGATAAC
>URTN01000035.1 GCA_900550795.1 uncultured Mollicutes bacterium | reverse complement strand
TCATGATTAGAGGGGATATCTTTAAATAAGAGACTATCTTTGATATTTGTTATTTTAGTTAGGCCAAATTCTTTTTTACTAGTTTGGTTGACACTTCCTCCAAGCGAATATGCAATCTCTTGGGCTCCATAACATATTCCTAAGATTGGCTTCCCTAGATTAAATATTTCTTTATCAATAGTAGGGGCATCGCTTTCATAGACGCTTCTTGGCCCGCCTGTAAATATAATGCCCTTTATGTTCTTGTCTTTTAGTTTTTCTATAGGAGTAGAAAAAGGAAGAAGTTCGCTATAGACACTTAAATCCCTTATACGCCTAGCGATAAGTTCATTATATTGTCCACCAAAATCAAGTACGGCAATCATTTCTTTTTCCATTTAAATGCTCCTTTAATTAAGAAAAAGGCAGGTAAGAAAATTCCTACCTGCCATAAATTTTATTTGATTTAGATCTTTAGACAAGCCTTCATTATGTAGATTGCTAAGAAGGCAAGGGAACAGCAAGCAACAGTGATATCGCTCTTTTTGAATTTGTTAGAGGCTAATGTCATGATGGTGTAGGAGATGAATCCCCAGGCAATTCCATCGCTGATGCTATAAGAGATTGTCATGATTAAGACAGTGAAGAAGCCGCTACCAACAGCAACCCAGTCATGCCAATCAAGTTTCTCTAGGTTCTTAAACATGCAGACACCGACATAGACTAGGGCTAGACCAGTGACTGAAGAAGAGGAGAACATTGATAAAGCTGGATAGATAGCTAAGCTTAAGGCAAATAATAAACCAGTAGTAACAGCAGCTAATCCAGTTCTAGCTCCAGCAGCAACCCCAGTAGTAGATTCAACGAAAGAAGTAACAGTAGTAGTACCGCAAACTGCACCAAAGCAAGTTCCGATAGCATCAGTTACCATGGCTGGACGGTCATTGACGGTGATATTTCCATTTTCATCAACCATTCCAGCACCGGCTTCAACACCAACTAAGGTTCCAGTGGTATCGAAGAAGTCAACGAACAATAAGGCAAATGTAAAGGCAATTGCCATTGGGTTTAAGAATGCATCAAACCCAAAGAAGCAGCAGCCAAAGATCTTGCCGATATTTCCGATTTCAGAAATATGGTAGCTAGGATTATAGAAAGTTGGCATGCCAGCTACGCCTGCTTGTCCTAAAGAACCGCAGACAATGCCCATGATGACAATAGCAATGATGACGGCAAATTTAGAAATCCAGAAGCTCCATTTCTTGTTTTGTGGGAATGAAGAAAGTACTAAGACAATGATGATTCCGACAATACCAGTGATGACAGCTGGGCTAGTGAAATCGCCAAAGCCAACGCTAGTAGCGCTATTTGGAACGATGATCCCAATGTTTTGGAAACCGATAAAGGCAATGAAGAAGCCAATACCAGCAGAAATTGCAAATTTTAAAGACTTAGGGATATTACGTACGATCCAAGCACGTAATGGAGTAAGGCTGATGATTAAGAATAAGATACCATCGACAAAGACGATACACATGGCTTGGGCAAGGTTGAATCCCATTCCAAGCATGACAGTGAAGGCAACAAGGGAATTGATGCCAAGGCCGCTAGCTAATCCAACAGGAAGCTTACCATAAAGTCCCATTAAGATGGTTGTGACGGCAGCACTAATTGCTGTAGCAGCAAATATTGCAGCCCTTACTTGGTCAACAGTCGCCCAAGTATCCCCATAGATTAAGATTTCTCTTAATATTACATTTCCAGCAGCGTCCAAGGTGACGCGAACATTACTGGTGGTTACTCCAATAATGTTAGCCCAGTCTCCTGCAAGCATGTTGGAATTAAGTGGCAAGATGTAAAACATTGCCAAGAAAATGATGAGGCCACCTACAAGCTCTCTTACGATGCTTGATCCTCTTTCCGAGATATGGAAATAGCGGTCCAAAAAGCGTCCAAAACCAGTTTTTGGACTCCAGGAACCATTTCCATTAGATGGGTTGCTTTTTATGGTTTCTTCCATGGTTACCCTCCTATTAGAAGAATTATCTAATCAGATATGAGGTGGGATCCAAGAAGAATAAAAATGAAAAACTAACGCAATTTTTACTTTCTTGTCGTAGTGCCTTCACTAAAGGAGAAAGCGTAGAGACTAATGGACCATATCACCATCATATACGACTTCGACTGAGATATTTTAAATTAAAACAAGATGATTTTGTTATGAAAGCACTTTCAAAAATGTTCTTTTTTAACCAAGTTTATTTCTTTCCTTTGGAAAGGATTTTTATAAATATTTTTGCCTATTTTTTTCTAATAAAAAATTTGTTGCCAAAAAAGTATTTTCAAGGTAGAGTTATTTTCCGGGTAGAAACATGGAACTCGGAATTAGACACTCCATACGAAAGAAAAAGCGTAGGGAGATTTTTTCTTATTTTGGCCAGTTTCTTCTTAATCCAACCCCTTTTGTTATTTAGGACTTAGAGTTATCTAGGTCCTTTTTTTCTAGAAGGAGAAGGTAAATAAAAAGGAGGGCTTAGGCGTATGGACCAAGCAAAAAAACTTATCCTCGATGTAAACGAGGCTCCTAAGAAGATTTCGGAATGGATCATCTTAGCGATTCAGCACGTGCTAGCGATGTTTGTCGCATGCATTACCGTTCCTCTATTAGTATTTTCTGGACCAATGGAAGTTGGGGCTGAATTTGCTAATGCTGGTGCTAAGGTACCATTTATAAATATCAATGGCATATCCTTAGCCCAAACTATGATTGCCCCAACTCTAGTCGCGGCTGGGATTGGAACTTTGTTCTATATTGTCTTAACCAAGATGAAATCACCTGTCTTCCTTGCTTCTAGTTTTGCCTATATTGCCCCGATGTGTGGGGCTGTTGCTCTAGGTGCAGTTCCTGCTTCAATGGGAAGTGATGGATTAGCAGTGGCGGCAAGTGCCGGAGAAACTGTAATTGGATTTTTTGCTAACATATGGGCACTTCCAATTGGTATGGCCATGGTTGGTGCTTTATATGTAATAATCGCCATAATTATTAAATTCGCTGGGGTCAATTGGCTAAATAAATTACTTCCTACCATCGTAATTGGACCAGTCATCATGGTTATTGGTTTAGGGTTAAGCGTCTCTGCTGTTAATAATCTAGTTTCTTCTAGCGGCAATCATGAATCTTATAATCTAGTTGCCTTATTATGTGGCTTAATCGGGATGATCGTAACTGCTTTATGTGCCCATTATGGCAAGAAGACATTGAGCTTAATCCCATTTGTAATGGGTATGGTTGCAGGATATGTTGCTGCAGCTATATTTACTGGCATTGGCTATTATGGATGTGGAAACGAAGCCTTCCATGTCGTTGATTTCTCTCCTATTGTCAATAATTTCAAAAACATCGGAGTACAAAGCTTCATCGATGTTCCTGGCTTCATCTTCCTTCCTGAAACATTTAAGGCTGCTGCCCCAATAAAAGGAAGCCAAATCGGAAGCATTGCCTTGTTATTCATTCCTGTTTCATTAGTTACAATCTGCGAACATATCGGCGACCATAAGAACCTTTCCGGAATAATCGGCAGGGATTTATTAACTGACCCAGGATTATCTAGAACCCTTATCGGTGATGGAGTTGCCACGGCTTTAAGTGGAGTTATGTGTGGTGCCGCCAATACTACTTATGGAGAAAACGTTGCAGTAGTTGGCGTTACTAAGATTGCTAGCGTCAAAGTTATTATTCTAGCTTGCTTTATGACTATATTGCTAGGATTCTTATCTCCTATAATGTCAGTAGTAGAGACTATTCCAACTTGCGTTACTGGAGGGGTATCCTTGCTTCTATATGGATTTATCGCTGCTAGTGGGGTAAAGATGCTAATCAATGAACAAGTCGATATGTCTAATACCAAAAATATATTTGTCGCATCAGTTATCCTGGTTTCTGGAATTGGGGGATTGGCATTGAAGTTTATTTTCCCAGGAACTTCTACAATGATTACTGTTACCTCAACTGCCTTCTCAATGATTCTAGGTATTTTAATGAACCTAATCCTAAAAGATAAAAAGGTTGAAGCTAAGGCCGAATAAGAAAATAGCTCAATACGGACGGCTCTTCTATGATGGGAGGGTCGTTTTTTTCGTTAAATAGAGATTTTTCTAGGAAAAATAAGTTCTAAAGTGTACTATATAGCCGACAGATCCCGGATCGCCTCTTAACAATGCGCAACATCCGGGCCTTTTTATTTATTGTTTATATTTTTGAGTTCGTATTTTAGGTACGAAATTGATTGTTGTCTCGATATTTTGTGATTCAAAACGAAACCAAAACGAAATCAAAACGAAATTTAATACTGCGTTTCGTTTTATATGTTAGAATATCTTTATAGAGGAGTGCCTATGACTTATTTTGAAAGTAAAGAAGTTGCATCTAGATTAGATATATCTATCCGTCGAATTCAGCAAATGTGCAAAAGCGGGGAGATTGACGGGGCTAGGAAAGAAAACGGAAGTTGGTTAGTCCCTAAGGATTTTATTGATAAGAATATGTCTTCTAATTCTAAAAAGAAGCCACTTCCTATCGGGATATCTGATTTTAAGAAAGCCGTAACCGAATATTATTATGTCGATAAGACTTTATTAATTAAGGACTTTCTAGATAATAGACCCCAAGTTTCTCTTTTTACCCGTCCACGTAGATTTGGTAAGACTTTAAACATGGATATGCTCCGTGTATTCTTTGAACAAAGCAAAGAAGATACTTCTATTTATTTCAAGGATAAGAATATTTGGAAATGTGGTAAGCCATATACTTCCTATCAAGGCCAATATCCAGCCATATTCCTTACTTTTAAGGATGTAAAATGTGAATCCTATGAAGATACTTTTTCTAAGATTTCTAAACTTATATCTTTAGAATTCTTACGCCATAACGAATTGGAGACTAGCCCTTATCTAAATGAATATGAGATTAGCCAATATAAGAAAATAGCATCAGGTACTGCAAGCGGAATTGATTTAGAAATGTCTCTTCAATTGCTTTCTTTATTCCTATATAAACATTACAAAAAAGAATGCATCATCATAATTGATGAATATGACACTCCTTTAGAGCAAGGACATCCAAAGATTATTAATTTCATGCGTGGATTCTTTTCTGGCGGATTAAAGGATAATCCATCTTTAGCATATGGATTCCTTACTGGCATACTTAGAGTTGCAAAAGAAAGCATCTTCTCAGGACTAAATAATTTAAAGATCAATTCGATATTAGATGATGAATATAGTGAATATTTTGGATTTAGCAAAGATGAAGTAAAAGAACTCCTTTCCTATTACAATTATTCAGATAAATACGAAGAGGCTTGCTCTTGGTATGATGGATATGTATTTGGCAATAATGAAATATTTAATCCTTGGTCAGTCATAAATTATGTTTCATCTAATTGCGTTCCAAAGGCTTTCTGGCTTTCAACTGGAAGCAATGACATCATTGGTGAAATAGTAGAAGCTGCCAATGATATAACAAAAGAAAACCTCCATAAATTTGGAGAGAAAGTTACTACCTATATCGATACAAGTGTTATCTATCCTGAAATTAATAAAAACCCTTATAGCATCTATAGTTTCTTGCTTGTCGCAGGTTATTTAAAAGTATTGAAGATATATCCTCAGACCGATGGGAATTATATATGTGACGTTGCTATCCCGAATAAAGAGATTACTTTTGTTTATGAAAAAGAAATACTTTCTAAAACCGGGAAAGAAAGCATTGCCATTTCCTTTCAACAGGCAATTTTCCTAAATGGCATTAATTCATTAGAAAAGATATTAGAAAGATTCATGGTTGAATCTATATCTAGCTTTGATACTCCTAATGAATCTTTTTATCATGGGATGATGCTTGGATTATGCGCGATTACTAGCTCTAGATATAAAATCTCTTCCAATAGGGAATCTGGATTAGGTAGGTTTGATATATGCCTTAATCCAATCAATAAGTCTAACCCTGGATTTATATTCGAATTCAAAAAAGGAGAAGATTCATCTAGTCTAGATAAATTAGCCAAGAAGGCATTAGATCAAATCGAAAAGAAAAAGTATGATGAAGAGATGAAACTTGATGGGGTAAGTAAAATCATTAAAGTAGGGATAGCCTTCTTTAACAAGAACGTAAAACTAGAATCTAGGAATAATTTTACTAATAACGCTTAATTATTTAGCAACTTCTATATCCATTTTCTCTACTTCTTCCTTAGTAGGGACATAGATATATGGGTTATTTCGGTGGAGTTCTTTATAATCTAGCCCATATCCAACGACGAATTTATTCTCATTAAGAGTCTTTCCAACATAATCTATTTGGACTCTAATCTTTCTTGCACAGGCTTTATCTAACAAGGTAGCTACTATAATTTGCTTTGGGCAATATTTTTCCTTTATGTGGTCGATAAGGTATTTCATCGATAGACCTGTATCGATTATATCTTCGACGATGACGACGCTACGGGAATCTAGATCAATGGATATATCTTGCTTAAGGGTGATATGTCCGCTAGTTTTATCTCCTTCATAGCTAGATATCTTTATATAATCCACTAAGATATCGCTTTCGATGTGCTTAATTAGATCGCTCATAAAATTCATCGCACCCTTCATGACGCAAATAAAGACAGGGAGTCTTTCTTCATTTTTTAGACGTTCATTTAAAGAAGTTCCAATTCTAATGCAGGCTTCTTCTATTTCTTCTCTAGACATGACAAGCTCTTTCATATCTTTCCTCCACTTAGATAAAAACTGAATTAGATTATTATATTGAAAATGCCCATATTTAGGGAAAGAAAGCGCTATCTTTATAAAAATTACTTTTGTTTAAGGACATATAAAAACTCCTATTGTATAATGCTTCTAATATAGTAAATCGCCTCTATCGAGGTCAAAGGAAGTAATCATGCTAGACAACAATGCAATTCTATTCTCCTTATCCGCTAACGAAGACTTGGCTGCCTCTATTGCAAAGAAGCTAGGTGTCGAGCTTGGCTCAAGGAGCATCCGCCATTTTCCTTCTGGCGAAATAATTGTCGAACCAGTCGAGACAGTCCGTGGCAAGGACGTATTCATCATCCAATCAACATGTACTCCAGTTAATGAAAATCTCATGGAGACACTTATCTTTATTGATGCCTTACGTAGGAGCAGTGCTAGGGAAATCAATTTGATAATCCCTTATTTTGGCTATGCTAGACAAGATAGGAAAGCTAAGCCAAGACAGCCAATAACTGCTGCCTTAGTTGCCCATTTGCTTACTACTGCTGGAGTTGACCGTGTAGTTACTGTTAATCTCCATGCTGCCCAAATCCAAGGATTCTTCTCCTGCTTAGTCGATGACTTGACTGCTGTACCTTTATTAGGAAGGGCAATCATCTCTAGTGGAGCAGATTTGAATAATGTCGTTGTTGTCTCTCCTGACCATGGTGGCGTTACCCGTGCTAGATTATTAGCAGAGCAACTTAACGCCCCATTAGCTATTATTGATAAAAGACGTAATTCCAAGCTTGAGCCTGAAGCCATGAATATCATCGGTGAAGTAAAGGGAAAAGATTGCATTATGATCGATGATATGATCGATACTGGCAAAAGCGCGGTTATCGGGGCAAATGCTCTTCTAGGTAGTGGGGCAAATAGCGTCAAGATTGCTGCTATTCACCCTGTATTTAGCGATCCTTGCTTTGATTTAATCAAGTCTGGTCCATTTAGCGAAGTTATCGTTACTGATTCAATTCCGCTAGATTCTCGTTTCAAGAGCCTAGATTTTGTCCATGTAATTTCATTAGCTTCCATGTTAGCGGAATGCATCGATAGAATCGTAAATAATAATCCATTGTCTGCTGTTTATGCTGCCTACGGTTCTGAAGATTATAAATTGAACCATTA
>URTN01000034.1 GCA_900550795.1 uncultured Mollicutes bacterium | reverse complement strand
GAATCTTTACTAACCTAGAAGAACTAAATAAGGAATATACCAAAGGAGTATCTTCAAACATCATTCCTTCTTTTAATAATAAAAGATTATCAGAATGGAATAATTCTTTCCTAAATACCTTGTTCCAGAGGAATCCTCTTAATGAAGCATCTTTAAGAAGTTTCTTACAGGCTTTCTCTCCGGTTAGTACTTGTTTTCTTCTTGGCCTAAACAAATTCCTTTTTATCTTCCCTTTATATTCGACTAGATAATCAAGGCAAACTACATCGATATCATCATCAAAGCCACTTACTGCAACTTTAGCAAAATCGTTTGCTAGATAATCATCAGAATCAGAAAATGCAATCAAGTCTCCTGAAGAATGCTTTATCAAATTGATCCTATTGCCCAAAGGACCTAATTTGGTTTCATTAACAATTATTTTTATCCTATTATCTTCTTTTTGTTTATCAATAAGGTAATTCAAAGAAGAATCCTTGCTTGGTTCGACTCCAAAAAGGAATTCGATATCCCCATCTTGCTTTAATAAGGAAGTTACTAATCTAGGCAAAGTAGAGACTGAATTATATACAGGAATCAAAAATGATAATTTCATAAGTTAATCATACGTTTTTAAATCCAACAAAAAAAGACCTCCAGTAGAACTAGAAGCCTTTTGAGATTATTTTCTATTGTTTCCTTTGATTAAGACAAGGAAATATAAGATCCTAACGAATATGGCAATGAAGTCCGTATACATCTTGAAAGCGCAATATAGAGGCATATTCTTGCCGGCACTATTTTGCAATATATTCTTGATGTTATAGGTATCAACCGCTACCAATATAAGTAGGAATGCCATGACTGCGATAGAGACAATGACATTATAAATATAGAAGGCAGCTGGATTAATTAACCATAATACAAACCAGAACGCACCACCTAGAAGCAGGCACATAAGAGCCCCGGCAGCAATCATTCCAAGCACATTGAGGTTTGATTTTGAATAATATCCGATTAGTCCCATGATAACAAAGACTAATCCAGATATCCCAAATGCCTCACCCAATGTATAGAAATCGATTCCTGCAATCAAGAAGGAACTAAGGAATACCCCCATCAATATAGTATATAGGATATAAGGTACCCATAATGACTTCTTATCCGAATAGGCCCGGTGGGTAATTACTAGGCTATCGATAAACATGATGATATAGCTAGCAACCAACACACCAACATAGGTGAATATAGCAGTATCGGGTACTTCTCCTGCCCAGTCGATTCTACCAAAATTGGTAAACCAGCCAGCGAATAAGGCACCTACTACTATAGATACTATTGCAGAAATGGCTAATCCTATCCCCATGTATAGATAGACTTTGCCAATGGATTTGTTCTTGTTTTGTAAAAATTCATTTACTTTGGTTTCGTCTTGGGGAGCCCTAGACTTTCTAACCGAAGCGAATGCCATCTTATTTTACCAATCCATCGATTAGTCCCTTGTAGGATTCTAGGGTTAAGCTAGCCCCACCTACCAAGGCACCATCAATGTCCTTCATAGACATATATTCGGCAATATTATTTGGCTTGACTGAACCGCCATATAATATTCTCATTTCTTCGGCAACTTCGCCAAACATGGAAGCTAAGACACTTCTAATGTGGGCGATTGTATCTTCAGCAATTGCAGAAGTCGCATTCTTTCCAGTCCCGATGGCCCAGATTGGTTCATAGGCAATGACGACTTTCCTGGCATCTTCTTTGCTTAATCCTTCTAATCCTTCTCTAATTTGAGTTTCGACAAAGGACTTTGTCTCGCCTTTTTCAAAAGTTTCAAGAGATTCGCCACAGCAATATAGCGGAGTCATATTAGCTTCAAGCAAAGCCTTGATTTTGGCATTGCACTTGACGCTAGTCTCGGCATCATATTCTCTTCTTTCGGAATGGCCAAGTATTACCCAGTCGATTCCGATTTCTTTTAACATTGGGATAGAAATTTCGCCAGTATAGGCACCATGATCATGGCTTGAGCAATTTTGGGCCGATACGATTAAGGAAGATGGAGAATTTTCCTTAACGGTTTCTAAACAAACATAAGTTGGGGCAACGCCAACATCAATATCATGGGAAATAGCATATTCGACCATATCCTTGCAGCCAAGGGCAAATTCCGTGGCCTCGGATGGGGTCTTATTCATTTTCCAGTTTCCCATCAAAAGTTTTTTTCTCATTTATATTTCCTCTTAGCGAAGGACATCAACACCTGGGAGGTGTCCATCGTTTTCAATCATTTCAAGTGAAGCTCCGCCACCAGTAGAGACATGGCTAAACGAAGCTTTGTAACCAAATTGCTTGACAGCAGAAGCACTATCGCCACCGCCACAGACAGTGAAGGCTTTTCCTTGAAGTTCGGCAATGGCCTTGCAGACTGCAACAGTTCCGGATTGGAAATCCTTTTGCTCGAATACGCCCATAGGGCCGTTCCAGAAAACCATCTTGGCCTTGGCAATGATAGCTTGATAACGTGCTATTGTCCTTGGACCGATATCGCATCCTTCAAATCCATCTGGGATACGTCCACCAGCTTCGATTTCGGTATCGACAACTTTGATATTGCGTCCTTCTTTTTCTTCAAAGGAATCAGTAACGACTGCATCATCTGGAAGGATTAGACGTCCATTGGCTTCATCGATGCATTTTCTTGCATAGTCAAGTTGGTCCATTTCGCATGGGGAATTTCCAATATCCATTCCCATGGCTTTCTTGAATGTATAGGTCATGGCGCCGCCAATCAAGACATAATCGCATTTCTTTAATAAGGAATCGATGACTTTAATCTTATCGGAAACCTTGAATCCACCTAATATGGCTACATATGGTCTATCTTCGTCTTTGACTTCGACGCAGCGGGTAAGGTTAGAAACTTCCTTAATCATCAAATAGCCTTCTGCTACTTGCTTTCCTTCTTCTTTTAATATGGAAGGCACTCCAACTGTAGAAGCATGGGCCCTATGGCTAGAACCAAAGGCATCCATGACGAATACATCGGCTAAAGAAGCCCATTCGGCGGCTAATTCAGGATTATTCTTTTCTTCACCCTTTTCATAACGGGTATTTTGCATAAGAAGAATTTCGCCGTCTTTTAGATTAGCAACGGCATTGGCTAATGCTTCTCCACGAGTTTCCTTGCAGAAATAAACTTTGGTTGGGGAAACTAATTCGCCAAGTCTAGTGGCGGCGCAAGATAAATCGTTGGCCTTCTTCATGGCTTCAATTTTAGCCATATCAGGTTCTTTCCATTTGATCTTGCCAAGGTGAGACATAAGGATGACCCTAGCGCCTTTGGAAGTTAGGTAATTAATAGTTGGCAAAGCAGCCCTTATTCTATTGTCGTCTCTAATGACGCCATTAGTTTGAGGAACGTTGAAATCAACGCGGACAAGGACTCTTTTACCTTGTAAGTCTTTTAAATCTTCAATTGTTTTTAGCATTTTATTTTGCTCCTAGCAAAAAGAGTATACCACCCTATAAGGGTGAAACAAAACAATATAAACTAATTTTATAAACATTTTTTCCTAAATGTAAAAAAGACAGGAGTGTTGCCTCCTGCCTAAAAATGGATATTTTTTAAATTACTTGCAGCCAAGAACTTTGCCATATTCGCCAGCAAGACGGACATATTGGCAAGTGAAGGAATATTCGTTGTCATACCAGGAAACGACTTTGACGTGTTGGAGTCCAGTCTTATCGGTGAAGACAACAGTTTGGGTGGCATCAAAGACACTACCGGCAGTTGCGCCAAGGATATCGCTAGAGACGATTTCGTCTTCAGTATAATCCATGACTTCCTTCAAGGAGGTTTCGCTAGCTTTCTTTAAAGCAGCATTGATTTCTTCTTTGGTGACATTTTGGTTTTCTAGGACTAAGGATAAGTCAACTAAGGAACCATCGGTTACAGGAACTCTGACAGCTCCGCCCATTAGCTTACCATCTAGTTCAGGAATGACGACCTTGATGGCCTTGGCAGCACCAGTGGTTGTTGGAACAATGTTGGCGGCTGCGGCTCTACCACGGCGTAAGTTGCCTTTGGCGAGGTCAAGGATGGTTTGGTCATTGGTATAGGCGTGGACGGTGGTCATGAATCCGCCTCTGACACCGAAGGTATCGTTGATAACCTTCATAACCGGGGCTAAGCAGTTAGTTGTGCAGGATCCACCAGAGATGATCTTCATATCTGGAGTTAAGGTATTGGTATTGACTCCATAAACGAAGGTTGGGATATCCTTGGAGGAAGATGGAGCAGAGATGATGACGCCTTTGGCACCATTGTCGAGGTGGACTTGGCCATCTTCTTTACTCTTTAATCTACCAGTGCATTCCAAAACGATATCGACACCGTATTCTCCCCACTTCAAATCATGTGGGTCCTTTTTGCCAAGGACTGGGATTCTAACACCCTTGAAGACAAGGTTGTTCTTGATGAAATTTCCGGCTTCGTCTTTTTCGACTTCGGCAGAGATTTCGTTTGCATGCCAGGTACGATGTGTGGTGTCATACTTTAATAAGTAGGCAAGGGTATTTGCGTCGACTAAGTCATTGATAGCGACGACTTCGAATCCACCGACTTCGTAAGCACGGCGGAAGGCGAGACGGCCAATACGACCGAACCCGTTAATAGCTAGTTTGATGGACATATTCTTTATTGTCCCTCCTTTATTTAAGCGAATAAATTATACTAAGGGAATTTCATCTTTAAAAGGGGTAATTACCTTAGGTAATATACAATAAATCGGTAAATGTAGTTACTTTGGTTGTTCAAGGTCCGAAAATAGCTCTTCAATCCCTACTTCTAGCCCTTTTGCCACCTTATATAAAGAAGAAATAGAAACGTTCCTTCTTCCGTTCTCTAAATCAGAAATATATTGCTTGCTTAGCCCAGTTAATAAGGACAAACGGAACTGTGAAATCTCTTTACTGGTCCTAATAAAGGCGATTCTAAGGCCTAATTTGGCACGGAATGAAGTTATTTCGTTCTCTAAACGTTCCTTATCGGATATTTCCAGAATCATTTATATATTCCTCGTGTATCTTTCTTAAAATATGGTTAATGTTAGATTTCGAGACTTGGCTAGAAATAGTTTCAGATAAAATTGAAGCAAGCTCTTCTAGGCTAGCCTCGGGATTATTTTTCCTGATATCTGCTAAAACCCTGACTTTATATGGCAAGTTATCCAATATCCTTTTTTCTTTCAGATAATCTATTTCCTTAATTTGCCTAGAAGCGGCCGATAATGTCTTTTCCATATTGGCTAAATCTAGGTTTTCTAATCTATTGTCTATATTAATCATTTCTCTTCCGACACGGACATTTTCAAATTCAAGGCAAGAAGAAGTCGCACCGATATAAGAAAGGAAATCGCTAATCTGGACGCTACGTTTCAAATAGACGACATATTGCTGCCTTCTTTTTATTATCTTGGGGGTAAATTCAATTGTCTTTATCTTGGATATACACTTGCATATAAAGGAAGCAAAGTCAGGATCAGAAAGGGCCAATTCAAGATGGTAATTGCTTGATTTAGGATCATTTACCGATCCAACCGAGACAAAGCAACCCGCTAAATAAGCGGAAAGATTCTCATTCGTCCCGATTAGATATTTATTTGGTTTGGCAGAAAGAAAATCTACATCCAAATCTGAGCAAATGAAATCAGCTTCATCAACAAGGCAATGGTATTTTACTGCCTTACGAAAATTCATGCTTCTAGTATAAGAAAACCTTACCCCTACCCCATATATAGAAGATATCGATTGATAAAGAAGCTTAGCAACCCTACTAGATTCACTAGATAAATCAATAACCCCACCTAATCTATAAGTCCCATTGCATTTAATAAACGCGGACAAAAATGGCCTGATTGAAGTCTCGGGCATGTGGGAAGATGCTATTTCTTCTTTTACTTTTAGGGCAAAGGAGAAGGGATTCTTGCTAGGCATTTATTTCTTGCTCCTAACATAATTGATGCTAGATATAGCAGCCAAAGCGCCCTCACTTGCAGCATTTATTAATTGCCTTAATTTCTTATTAACTATATCCCCGACGGCATATATCCCATCTACATTAGTCTTCCCGTCTTTATCAACATCGATAAATCCATTGCTCATCTTGATATTTAACGAGGAAAGAAAACTCGATGAGGATATTTGCTCAAAAAGAGGGAAAATCGCGGATACTTCTAATTCTTTATTCTCATTATCCTTATTGATGACAATCGAATTAACCTTGTTGTCCCCTTTTATTTCCTTAAGGCTATATCCGTCAAATATAGTTATGTTTTTAGCATTTTTTACTTCATTTAGATGGGTCTCGGTTGTCAATGGGGATTTTGGCAAGATGAAATAAAGTCTATTGACCAAACTAGAAAGATAAATCGCATCTTCAAAAGCAAAATCCTTATATCCATATATAGCAACGTCTTTATTTTTAAAGAAAGGTCCATCGCAAGTAGCACAATAGCTGACTCCCCTACCAAAATATTGCTTTTCACCAGGTATATTAAGTTTAGCCTCACTAAGTCCGCTAGCAACAATTACTACCTTGCTTAGATAAGAGTCAACATCAGTCCTAGTCAAGAAATTAGAATCAACCTTCTCGACTTTATTAACTTCTCCATAGCTAAATTCAATACCTAGTTGTTTGCATTGCTCCAATAATGATTTAGATAATTCAAGTCCAGAAATAGAAGGATAGCCAGGATAATTATCGATGCGATGGATAATGTTTAGTTTGCCTCCCGGCATGCTTTTATCCAATAAGACAAAAGAAAGAGAAGAACGTTTTAGATATATAGCAGAACTTATCCCTGCTATACCTGAACCAATGATAACTACATCCACTTCTTTCATTGGTTCACCTTTTCGCTTTCTTCCTTAGGAGAGTTGTCTTTCTTGCCTTTTAGGTAATCCAAAAGGAAGAAAAGCCCAATCATGACTAGGCCAATTATTATGTAGACCATCGAATTCCAGAATGACCACATCCCATTCGTGCCCATGTTGAAATTAGAATCCCTAAGAGGTTCCATTATCATTCTTACGATTCCATACCAAATCATATAGCAGCCCGCTAAACTTCCGTTCGGCCTATATTTCTTCCAGATAAATGGAACTAGATAGGCGATAATGAAATATCCAGCGATATTAATCATCGATTCAATCAAAAATAAAGGTACATGCATCTGCCCGGCAGGAAGAGAAGTCCCATTCCCGTTATATGACATCTGCATTTGAATAAATGTAGGCAAGAATGACCACGAAGAAGTAGAAACTACGCTTCCATATACTTCGACATTAAAGAAATTGCCCCATCTTCCTATAGCCTGCGATATGAGTATGCAAGGGACAATCATATCCATCGCCCACCTTACATCGACATATTTTCTCCTAAGCCTCATAAAGATGACCCCGGCTATAATTCCTCCAACCGCGCCACCTAAAATAGTAAGCCCGCCTTCCCAAATGGCAAATATCTTCCACCAATCGGAAGTTCCAATCAATTTAGAAAAGGCAACTCCGCCCCCGGTATCCCCGTTCCAATTACCAACAACATACCAGATACGTGCCCCGATTATTCCTGCAGGGAAAGCAATTAATAACAAAGAATCAAGCATCCCGTGCTTATGGTATTTTTGATAGAACCTATGGTCGGAAATCCAATAGGCAACCAAGGCAGAGAAAACCATGATTACCCCATACCAGGCAATATGTAGCCCCTTAGGAGCCTTCTCCCCTGCCCTTATCCAGCTAAATCCACCTTCTCCAATGACAAATCCGGATACTAAAGGATATTTAATATATGGGGCAAATCCCTCCATCATAAGAAGGAAGAAGATAAGAGACAAAGGAATGGATGTATATAAAATTATCTTTATCCATTTCAATATATTTA
>URTN01000033.1 GCA_900550795.1 uncultured Mollicutes bacterium | reverse complement strand
ATATAACCCATATAGCATTATTCTTGGAAATGAAGCTACTGGATTAGATGATTCTTATTTAAATGAAGGCGAGCCAGTTTTAATCAAGATTAGTTCAAAAGTCGATTCGCTTAATCTAGATAACGCCGCTAGCATCGCTTTATATGAATTTGCTAAATCTATTTAGTTTTTATATAGACAACCCCAAATGCTCCAGGACCCCAATGGGCAGCAATCGAAGCAGACATATCTTCTTCGATATTCAAATTGATTCCATTAGTCTCTAATAACATTTTTCCTAGTCTATCTAGGTTTTCTTTGTCTCTAGTATAAGAACCTATAACTGGATATCTAACATCTACCTTATATTTATTCACGTAATCGCAGATATAAGACATTCCTTTCATCTTTCCCCTAACTTTTGTTAAAGATAATAAGGATCCATCATTAAAAGTAATAACTGGGATAATCTTCAATATTTTTCCAATCATCCAAGCATTTCTTTTCAATCTTCCTCCCCTAAGCAAATAATCTAGGGTTTCAGGAACGGCAATAATTACAACTCTTGAAGATAAATCATCTAGGATCTTGACTATTTCGTGCACATCCTTGTCTTTATTCTTTATTGCTTCTAACGCTAATAACCTAATTCCCCCCACTGCACTTTTAGAATCATAGACAACTACATTGCTATTAGATGCAAACATGGCAGTCAAGGCAGAAAAGGTAGAAGATAGTTTACTAGAGATAGTAATTAGCAACACTTGATCCCCGTTTTTTGTATAATTCTCAACCATTTCCGAGGCAACATTCATATATGGTAAAGATGTCTTTGGGAAGGAGAATGCACCTTTTTCTTCCATAAGTTCATATAGTTTTCTAGAGTCAATATCGACTCCATCCCTATATTCAATGCCCTTATAGCAGACTCTAAGTGGCAATATATCTATCCCTAATTGTTTAGCTTCTTCTTGAGTAATTGAGGAAGAAGAATCAACGATAATTCTTAACATAAAGAAATAACCCTCCTTTAAGTAAAACGAGGGTTATTATACGCTAGTAATAATTTTATTAATTAAATATTCCTAAAAACTTATAGAGGCAAGTCCTTATGGTCGAAATAATATATACCTGTTCCATAAGTAACTAAGGCGATACCAATGAGGGCAATTAATTTAAACCAATATATTGGATCTCCATCCATAACAGCAAGCCCATCATATAAAGATAATATAGTTACGTAATTGAAGTAATTCATCGTAGTTATTCTTACTGTTCCTGGAATAGCACTAGTTCCGAATAAGCCTAGGATTGAACAAATGAAGAAGGAAATATTAATACCGCCACCAGTTCCAATGGCTTTCCCACTCTTATTAAAGAAGCAAGAAGCTAAGAAACAAATTCCAGAGATGCCAATCATAAGCACGCAGGAACCTAAGGCATATAAAGTAATATCGTGGACTGATAATGATTGAATTAAGTCTCCTCCACCTACTGCTATACCTATTTGCCTACTAACAAGGGCACCTAGATATAAACATAATCCAAGGAATATTTCAGTCAAAACTAGGTATATG
Organism: uncultured Mollicutes bacterium; assembly: GCA_900550795.1. Classification (GTDB taxonomy): domain Bacteria; phylum Bacillota_I; class Bacilli_A; order RFN20; family CAG-826; genus Alloenteromonas. Next base: position 6,424 of record URTN01000033.1, on the reverse strand, counting down.
GCTTCAGTAAATACGAATGTCTTACGTTTAATCGGGGTAGTCAAAGTAAAGGCAAGCGAACCATTCTCTACCTTAGAGGCAACTAGATTAGAACTCAATACAATCGTATAAACTAAAGGCAACAAGACGCAGGCTAATCCAAATGAGACGACCCCGACGAATATACCATAAGTATTCATCTCACCCATTTCGGTTAGGGAGTCCTTAACTGCAGTTGGAAGTTGATCGATGATGCCTAACCCAGAAACAGAAGTAGCGAATACCATCGATTCATTAGAGTTATATCCTCTTTCTTCTCCAAGTCTAAGTAAAGACCTATAAGAAGCAATTCCGCTTGACCCATATGCATAAATTGAGTTAGTTAAGGTCTTTCCTGACATTGATGTAGAAGATGAAGGAATGTCTTCAATATTCTTATAGGAAGTGTTGTATTTTTTGTTATATTCTTCAAGTACTAAAGACTTGGCTTCCACGACTACTTCATCGATTACCCTATTTTCTATAGCATTGATATCAATACCGTCTTCGTTAGTATATTTATCTTTATTCGCGATGAAATCATCAAGGAATTTGTCAAGTCTAGTATAGGCTTCGTCTAGACTTGGTTTGGCTTTTTCTTTAGCCTCAGCGATTTGCTGTTCGCTATAAGGGACTCCAGTCAAGATATCCTTATGCATCTTTTGGGCTAAGGAAGAATCGCTAGGCATTCCTCCGGTTACTTTTACAAATAATTCAGGCTTATAGGAAGTAAGCTTAATTTCTTTTACAACTGGAGTTCCATCTTCGTTTAGATCACCAGTTTCTTTATAAGTGATAGGATAGCCTAAATCATTAGTAACCCATTCAACTGCAAAAGATGGAAGGTAATCATAATAGGCTAAATCTTCCATAGTCTTCTTGGCTTCTTTAGTAATGGCTGGTTTTAATACCTTGCCTAATTCAATGTTTTTATTTGCCAAGAAGGCATCTTTATCAACGTTATAGGCTTCTTTTACATCTTCGCAGATATCGCTAGCCATCTTCTTTTCACTAGAAGAAGCAAATGTTGGAAGAAGCTCTAGAGCAGTCTCGAACTTAGCCTGTTCAAAAGTCAAAGTAGGAGTTATCTTGCCATTAGAATCAAAACCATAACAATTCTCTAAATTAGTTACAGCAACATTAATAGCATCTAATACTTCATCTTTTTCTAATCCATATAAGGAAATTAAGTCTCCATAAGTGAATTTAGCTGGAACTTTATCCCCGAGTGAATTAGGCATATCTAATAAGGTATTTATAGAAGGATTGACCGATTCAAGTAATCCCCATTTATAATCAAAATTAGAATTTCCATATCCTTTTTCGGAATAGAAAGAAACATAATTCGGGAGAATGCAAGAAACTAAATCCTTCTTGAAACCTTTTTCCATGGTATTTAAAGCAGTGTTATAAGCTGTAGTAGCGGATTTTATCCCAGCAGCCTTTTTAGCGACTTCATCCCCTACTGTAATTCTATAGGATAGATTATAAGCAGTATTTAACGCTCCCATTCCAGTTGAAGTTTCAGAGGAAGTAATTTCTTTATTAGCGGTATCGACAAAAGATTCGATTTGGCCTAATCCATCATCGATTTGAAGATATCCTTCGGCTGAAGAAGTATATAAAGCATATAAAGATACGGATGAAGTCTTTAAGGTAGTTTCTTCTGATGCTGAATCAAATAAAGAAGACAAGGCATCTTTAGTCGCATTGATATTTAATGTAGACATGATTGATACGATAAGGATGATTATCAATGCATTGCCTAATCCGACAATAAGAGAATAAAGCCAATTGCTTTTTAATTCTTCCTTGAAAATAGCTGTTGAGAAAATACCACTCCTTTTCTTATTCGTGGTGATAGTTGGCAAATTTAGATTTTGATTTTCCTTTTCCATTTTATGCAACCTCCTCAAAATAACGTTTCAAATCGTATTTGACTTCTGAGAAGAATTTGAGTTTTGTATGTTCAAGTTCTTCTAGAAGTTTGTTGATGTCTTTTTTATCTACCCTTATTGTAACTTGATTATATTGTTCTTGCTTCCTAATAACATTTTTCCTTTTGGCAAATTCTTTATAATCAGTCTTGTCTTGAAATTCGATTTTATAATCCCTAAAAGGACAATTAGCAATGTCATTTACATTTGCAATGTTGATGCATTTACCTTTTGAAATATGCATGACTCGATCGCATACTCTTTCGAGTTCTTCAACCGAATTCGATGACATAATGATGGTACGTCCCGCTTGTTTTTCTTCTAAAACTAGATTTAGGAGTTCATCTCTCATTAAAGGATCTAGGCCAGTTGTTGGCTCATCTAATAAGATTAATGGGGAATCTAGCATCATGGCTGAAACAATAGCTAATTTTTGTTTCATCCCTTTTGACATGCGTTTTGGATATGCCCTTGCATCAAGCTGGAGTCTTTTGATGATTGAAGTAGCTTTATCAAAATTAGTAACCCCACGTTTGGCCCCAAATGTAGTTAGGAATTCTAATCCCGTCTTGGCTTCCGGGAAATTAATCTCGCCAGGAACATAACCAACGTAATTCTTAACAATAGAAGCCTCCTTATATGTATCATGACCATATATATAAGCTTCTCCTGATGAAGGCTTTACAAATCCCATCAATAGACGTAAGAAAGTAGTTTTGCCTGCCCCGTTTTCTCCAACTAATCCAAAGCATTCGCCTTGCTTAATCTCTAAATTCAAGTCGAAGTCGCCTCTATCTTGGCCATAGTCTTTTGTCAAAGAGACGGTCTTGACGGCGATTATATCTTCTTTTTTAGTTAAGTCCGACATATGACCTATCCTCCTTATAAAATGACATGAAGTAATCTTCTAGGGTTTCTTTTATCTCACCTAAATCCTTAACCTTGAATTTGGCCATTTCCTTAATTAAAGACAAAGAATCTTTTTCATTAATGACCACGACGACTTGATGCTCTTTATTTGTTTTATCAACAATCTTCCATTTTTGACTCTTCTTCTTAATGAAAGAGTCATATTCATCTTTAGAAGCAAAACGAATCTTATATGTCTTATTTTCTTTGTGTTTCAATGATGCTGAATCAAACAAAGAAACGATTGAACCGTCTTTAATAATTGCAATCCTATCGCAGCAAGAATCTACTTCGGAGAATATATGGGAAGATAATAGCATTGTCTTTCCTCTTTTCTTTTCTTCTTCGATTAAAGAAAGGAAACGTTGCTGCATCTCTGGATCTAGCCCAGAAGAAGGTTCATCCATGACAATGACATCTGGATCAGACATAAAGCAAGATACGACTGCAAGTTTTCTTTTTCCTCCAGTAGACATATCCTTACAAAGCATTGATAAATCTAGCCCGAAATAATCAACTAAATAATCTCTTAAAGAAAAATCGGTTACTCCTTTTAAAGATGCCATCTCATCAAGGAATTGCTTCCCGGTAAGTAATTTTGGAAGGGCAACTTCTCCCATTAAATATGAAGTGGATGCCATTGCGCCACTTAAATTCTTATAAGCTTCAATACCATTGATAGTTGCCTTTCCTGAATCAGGTTTTGAAAAGCCCATAAGATGGCGTATGGTAGTAGACTTTCCAGCCCCGTTTGGGCCTAAAAAGCCAAAGCATTCGCCTTTATGAACAGAGAAAGAAACATTGAAAATGCCCCTGCCTTGTCCATAATCCTTAGTAAGTGAATCAATAATTATTATGTCTTCGTTTTCCATTCTCCCTCCTCCTTCTTAAATTTAGTTTACCCTTAAAAGGCATTTGCTACTATAATCAGTATTGAAATTCGGGCAATGGACAAACCCTAACAAGTGTCTAAATTTTTTATGGATCAGAGAATTGTCAAAACAAATAACGCTTTATCAGAAGCATTGTTCCACTTGATGGAAACTAAGCTAATTGAAAACATTACCGTAAACGAAGTTTGCAAAAAGGCTAATGTCAGAAGAGCAACATTCTATCAGCACTTCAATGATAAATATGATTTATTTGCTTTTATGGCATATCGCACTAGAGCCGAATTCTTTTCCTATAATATGGAAAACATAACTGATATCACGTTCTTCATTCAAACTTTGGCAGGAAGATGTTTCCATGTATTCGATAAATATAGAAAATTAGTTAAAAACAATGCAATTTCCACTTCCTTTTTATTGTTAGAGAATATTTTTACTGCTGAATTAAGCGAAGCAATAAAGGAAAAAATAACCCAATTGAAAACTCTTTCTCTTATAACTGGGAATATCGATTTCTTAACAAATGCCTATACAGGATGCTTAGTCCAAATCATAAAATGGTGGTTTAAAGACGATACAAAAGAAACCGATAAAGAGATAATCGATCAGTTAGGAATCTTTTTGTCTAACAAATAATTATTTAAGTACTTTTTTGATAAAGTTAAGTCCTTTCTTGCTATAAGGATGATATTTGACTTTCATATCTCCTTTAGAAGAAATTAGGACTCCTTTTTTATGTGTGAAGGTATCAAAAGAATACTTGCCATGGTATTGTCCCATGCCAGAATTGCCCTTACCACCGAAACAAAGTGCATGGCTAGACAAGTGCATCAAGCAATCATTAATTGCCCCACCACCAAAGCTAAGGTTAGACATGACGTATTCAATCTCTTTTTTATTGAAACTATATAGATACAGGGCTAAAGGGGTGGCAAGTGTCTTTAGATATTGGACCGTGTCTTCAAGCGATCTATAAGTAATTATAGGTAAGATAGGTCCAAATATTTCATCTTTCATAACTTCTGAATCAAATGTCGAATCAGTTAAAGTCAGTTCGATTTTGGTATCGTTTGATTTGCCACCTAAAATAACCTTTTCTTGTTCAATTAGCTTGACTAGGCGTTCCTTTTTGCTAGAAGAAATAATCTTAGGATATTCATTACTTTCTATCATTCCGTTAGGGAATTGCAAGGAGATTTGCTTCTTCATCTTCTTGATAAATTCATCTTTAAGCGATTCATCAATCAAGACATAATCCGGTGCTACACAAGTTTGGCCTGCATTAATTGTCTTGCCAAATACCAAACGTTTAGCAGCAATATCTAAATCTGCGTTTTTAGTAATTATGCAAGGAGATTTTCCTCCTAATTCCAAAACAACTGGAGTCAAATTCTTGCTAGCTTTAGCCATGACCATTTTTCCGATATTTGGAGAACCGGTAAAGAAAATCAAATCAAATGGCATTTCAAGTAATAAGTCTGCTTCTTCTCTACTTCCTAAAAAGGTATAAACATAATTTTTAGGGAATGTAGAACTAGTAATCTTTTCAATAATCTTAGCAGTAGCTTTTGCTTGGCTAGAAGGCCTAATGATTGCAACATTGCCTCCTCCAATCGCTCCTACTAAAGGTTGGACAGTTAAAAGAAATGGATAATTCCATGGAGACATGATCAATACTTTGCCTACCGGTTCATGATAAACCCTTGCTTTAGATGGGAAGGCCGTCAATCCTGCAAACTTGTTTTTGGGTTTGCTCCACTTCTTCAAGTGTTTAATCATGTAGGAAATCTCTTGATAGACTAATCCAATCTCACACATATATGCTTCTTGGTAAGACTTCCCTAAATCTTCATGAAGGGCTTCTGCAATTTCTTTTTCATTATCCTTGATGGCTTTATAAAGCTTCTTTAATTGGGAAAGCCTAAAATCAAGCGATTTAGTTTCGTTAGAATTAAAATAATTTTTTGTCTCGTTAAATATATTTGAAATATTGTTTTCTATATTGTCCATAACTTTCACCTAGAATGATTATAAAGTATTAATAATTAAACACCCATTAGAATTATTAAAATTGACATTATTTTAAATTTTGTAATTTTATTAGTTTACAAATTAATATGAAACAAACCATTTTTTTATATTTTGTCAATAAAACTAATCTTTCAAACATCCTATAGGAACAACTGCCACTCCATCATCTCTAACACTTCCACGAGGAGAGGCAGTAATTATTAATTTGAGTGTAGGTTCCATTAAAGGGTACTTTTTGTTTTCTTTGTTGTAAGAAAGAATTAACTCTTCTAATTTGTTTAGTCGTTTAGAAGAAGCATCAATATCAAATGAACCTAACTCGACATTAATCAAAGCATATCTACCATCGTTAAGTTCAAGAACCAAATCAACATCTAGCCCATATCTATCGGAATAATAATAAAGTTTGCCACCTAGTTTCTGTGAATAGACTAGAAGATCCCTAGCAACAAGGTTTTTAAATAAATACGAAAATCTTAATAAACTAGTTTTAAAATCATCAGGTTTAAGATTTAATGCAGCAATAGCTAAACTAGGATCAATCAAACATCTCTTAGAAGCTGAAATAATCACTCCCTTGCTTCTTAAAGACAGATTCCAAGGTTTTATCTCATTGAGCAAGAAAATGTCTTCTAGAGC
>URTN01000032.1 GCA_900550795.1 uncultured Mollicutes bacterium | reverse complement strand
TTTAGCTTCAGTAGAAATATTATCCCCATTTAGATAATGCAGATAATGATCCATTCTTTTGGTCTTGTCAGTTAAATGGTTATTGATATCCATCATGGCAAAACCTAAATTAGATTTCCCAGAACCGTTATATCCATAAATCAAAGCTTTGTTCACTAAATTGTTTTTAATCAAACCTTTGTTAAATGAATAGTCATTTGTCTTTGAAAAATCAAAAACGCAAGTGTCATAGAAATTCTTAAAATTATTGACAGAGAATCTTTTTAACATAACTACCTCCAGTTAAATTATAAGCGTTAATTATCCTAATGTAAATCTTTTGCACCTTTAATGTAATTTTTTTACATCAATATTTATATATAAAGAAAGCCCTACACGAGGCAGGGTAATCAATATGAATTATGTTGTCTTTGATGATTTGTATCTAGCTTCTTTTTATAAGCGTTAATAACATCAAGAGAAGAATAATCAAACAAAGGAATGATATCAAGGAAGGCTGCAAATGCCTTGCAATATGAATCAGCATCGAAGTTATTTACTAACTTACATACTAACTCATATACATTAAGAATGGCATCGCTGCAATCTTTTATCTTTACGTTAAAGCGATGTGTATACCTACTTACTCCAAGCTCTACTCCTAAAGAGAGGAAGAAATGGAGGGCGTCTGCATATTCATCTAGGATTACTTCTTTTGGGGAAGGGCCCTTATTTGACCAATATTTGAAACATCTTGTCTCATTTGCAAATTCCCCTAGTTCTACTAAAAGGGCAAGACATCTCCTGTTATGGGTTGAAGGATAATCAATATGGTGAATTGAAGCGATTTCCTTATCTAGATCTTCTTGAAGAGGGAATAACTCATCAAGAGTAATCTTGTCGTCACTCATTTACTTAATTTCTCCAAATGCCAGATATCCTTGTTATATTCTTCAATCGTCCTATCGGAAGTGAAGTAGCCACTATTAGCAATATTTAGAATAGCGCTTCTAGCCCAATTAGATTCATCTTGATATCTTTGGTCAGCTTCTTGACAAGCCTTGTTATAGGCATTGAAGTCAGCCAAGACGAAGAATTGGTCATTCCTGGCCATTATTTCATCAAATATCATCCTGAATTTGTTGTTATCACCTTTGCACCATGGACCAGTGAACAATGAATCCATGATATTTTTGACCCTGATATCGGAATTATATATATCCCAAGGATTATAGGTTCCTTCATCTACCATCTTTTGGATTTCATTTTCCTTTAGACCAAAAATGATTTCGTTTTCGTTTCCAGCAAAATCGGCAATTTCGATATTTGCTCCATCTAATGTCCCTAAAGTAAGAGCACCATTCATCATTAACTTCATGTTAGAAGTACCAGAAGCTTCTTTACCAGCAGTAGAGATTTGTTCGGAAATATCAGCGGCTGGGATAATCTTTTCAGCTAGGGATACTCCATAATTCTCGACAAAGACAATCTTAATGAATTTAGAAACTCTAGGATCTTCATCCACTACCTTGGCTACTGCTAGGATAAGCTCAATAATCTTTTTCGCATAGACATAGCTTGGAGCTGCTTTCGCACCGAATATATATGTATGTGGAGTGATACTAAATGTTGGATCTTCCTTAAGTTTCTGATATAGATACATTATATGGAAAAGGTTAAGGAGTTGTCTCTTGTAGGCATGTAATCTTTTGATTTGAACATCGAATATGGAATTTGGATCGACTTCAATTCCATAAGTCTTCTTGCAGAAAGAGGCGAAATCAACTTTGTTTTGATGCTTGATATCCATTATTTCCTTTTGGAAATCTTTGTCATCTGCAAATTTCTTCAACTTGCAAATTTCATGTTCAAAGTCTTTTCTCCAATTAGTCCCAATCTTTCTATCAATAGCAGCAGCTAATCTTGGGTTAGCATACATTAGCCACCTTCTATGGGTGACGCCGTTTGTCTTGTTATTGAATTTATTTGGGAATAATTCATAGAAATCCTTGAATGTATATTCTTCAAGAATCTTTGTATGGATTTTAGCAACCCCATTAACAGAGAAACCAGTATAGATAGCCATATTCGTCATATGGATTTGGCCATCCTTGATTATCTGCATTTGATACCTTGCAGAATCTGATACATTCTTTTCGGAAAGCAATATATTAAACCTACGGTTAATTTCCTCAATTATCATATAAACCCTAGGAACAAGATGCTGGACATATTGTACTGGCCATTTTTCAAGTGCCTCAGGCATGACTGTATGGTTAGTATAGGCAAACATCTTGGTAACAATATTCCAGGCTTCATCCCAACCATATCCATATTCATCAAGCAAAAGTCTCATGGCTTCAGGAATAGCCAATATTGGGTGAGTATCGTTAAGTTGGAAGACATAACTAGAAGCAAAATCATCTAGAGAACCATATCTTTGCTTATATGAACGCATGGCGCTTTGAAGCCCAGCGGATACTAAGAAATATTGTTGCCTTAACCTAAGCATCCTGCCATGTTCGGTTGAATCATCTGGATAAAGGCCGTGGCAAAGTTCTTTTAAGGTATTTAGATAATCTTCGAAAGATTGATCAGTCGGAAGGTTATTCTCGCTAGGTTCAGCTGACCATAACCTTAATGTATTAGCAACTCCATTCCTATATCCAGGGATAGATACATCATATGGAACGGCCCTGACGTGAGTTGCATTTACTGTCCTTAGCCCATATCCGCCGTCTGGCTTTAGATATGTCTCGGCATTGCCGTAGAAGCTAACTTCTACCGCATGCTTTGGCTTTCTTACTTCAAAGACAAATCCATTTGAAAGCCATTGGTCAGGAAGTTCAACTTGTTGGCCATTAACGAATTTTTGCCTAAAGAAACCATATTCATATCTAATGGTATTCCCATGTCCTGGATATCCTAAAGAGGCGATAGAATCAAGGAAACAAGCTGCTAATCTACCTAAGCCCCCATTGCCTAACCCGGCATCTGCTTCAATATCTTCAAGCTCTCCAATATCGATTCCAAGCTCTTCTAGTCCATCCCTAGCAACATCATAGATGCCAAGGTTTTGCATATTGGAAGTCATAAGTCTTCCCATGAGGAATTCCATGGAGAAATAGATTAATTGCTTTTTGTTATCCCTAAGTATTGATTCCCTAGATTCTCTCCATTCATGGCCGGCATAATCCCTAATCATTTCACCGAGAATATCATATCTTTCGGTAATATGGCTATCATCGACGGCACGTCCATACTTCTCTTCTAGGCGCCTAGAAAACGTCGCCTTAAAATCTTCTTTATTATCGAACATAATATTTATTTACTCCTTTTTGTAGAGGTTTTCTTAGTTTTCTTAACTGTTTTAGTCTTTTTTGGTGTCGATTTTGCTTTTTTTGCAACTTTCAACTCATTGATAATAGGGGAATTATCCTTTTTTGACAACAAAAAGAAGCAAGCCCCGAAAGATGCTAGTTTGATATTTATGTGATAAGGCCTATCTTCTGGACCGCCGGGATAGGTATGTTTTTTATCCCCATTATAGTTATTATATCCACCATATACATCCTTATCGGAATTGAAAATTTCCTCAAATTCACCTTCTTGATAAGTACCTACATCATAAGAATCATAATAATTTGGGGTCATATTGAAGACAAAAAGCATCACTTCGTCCCCAAAATCACGTTCAAAGGCATAGACGCTTTGGGAAGAGTTATCGACCATTGTCCATCTAAAATGGGCAGGATTATATTCTTCCTTATGCATCGCGATATGATATTTATATATAAGGTTAAGATCTCTGCATAATCTTTTGATGGAATCATGTTTTGGGAATGACAAAAGATTCCACGGCAACGATTTATTCTCGTTCCATTCATCAAAAGAAGCTAATTCATTACCCATGAAATTGAGTTTCTTGCCAGGATGGGCAAATTGATAGGCGTATAAATTACGTAATAAGGCAAATTTAGTTTCGTAATCGCCCCACATCTTGTTAATTATTGTCCCTTTGCCGTGAACTACTTCATCATGAGACAAAGGAAGCAAGAAATTCTCCGAGAAGAAATATGCCATCGAGAAATTAAGATCATTATGGTGATATTTCTTATATATTGGGTCTAATCCATAATATTTAAGGGTGTCATTCATCCAACCTAGGTCCCATTTATAATCAAATCCAAGTCCCCCATATTCAATTGGATGGGTAACTTTGGTAAAGTCGGTTGAATCTTCTGCGATTGTCATTATTGAAGGATGGGCATAATGGAGTTTGCCATTAAGTCTTCTAATAAATTCGGTTGCGCCGGTATTTTCTCCCTTAGATTTATCGCCATCCCAATAAACAATATTAGAAACCGCATCGATACGAAGCCCATCGAAATGGAAATATTCTAGGAAGTAATTCATCGCAGACATCAAGAATGAACGTACTGGATCTTTCCCTAAATCGAATTGGGCGCTTCCCCAAGGCGAGATTGTGTGGTTAGGATCGCTATATTCATATAAACAAGTCCCATCAAATTCACGCAAGGCATAAGAATCGGTTGCAAAATGAACTGGGGCAAAATCTAATATTACCCCAAATCCAGCTTTATGTAACCTATTGACAAATGACATCAATTGCTTTGGATTTCCATATCTAGAATCTACTGAATAGAATCCAGTCGCCTGATATCCCCAGGAACCATCGAATGGATATTGGGTAATAGGCATGATTTCAACATGGGTATAGCCATTTTCTTGCAAATATGGGATTAGATAATCCGCGACTTCTTCATAAGATGGGTAGCGTCCATCTATCTTTCCCTTCCAGGAACCTAGATGGATTTCATATATAGACATGGCTTCATCGAAATTCCTGTTTCTTTTAGAGATGTATTCATTATCATCCCAAGGGAAACCTTCTATTCCATATAGTCTAGAGCATGTCTGAGGACGGAACTCGCTATAGAAAGCAAAAGGATCGGCCTTATCTACATATACTCCTTTAGCGTTCTTGAAATGGTATTTATAAGATTGGTATTCCCTTAGATCAGGGATAAAAGTCTCGAATACTCCACAAGGATCAACCTTATCCATCTTGTTGACCCTGACATCCCATCCATTCCATTCTCCAATGACGGAAACATCTTCTGCCATCGGAGCATATAAACGGAACATAACCCCATTAACTTTCTTTCTTTTTATAGTTTTTGTAACAAAATGGGCACCAAAATATTCATAAGCATTAATACATTGGCCCATCAAATAGTCATAAAGCAAACCGTATGCCATAATTTTCTCCTATGCGGTGATTATAAACCATTGTTTATTAATATTTAACGTTACTTTTTTAATTTTGGTCAAAATATGGGTTTTTAGAGTTAAATAAACTAGAAGAAAATGTTATAGTAAGTCGCATTAAAAAAGAGGTTTAGAAACAATGTTTAAAGTTATTTCGGTCAACGCCGGTTCAAGTTCGCTTAAATACAAGCTATTCGAGATGCCAGAAGAAAAAGTGCTTTGTTCAGGAATTGCCGATAGAATTGGCCATGAAGATGGTATATTTAAGATTAAGTTCAATGGGGAAGAACATAAAGATGTCTTACCTATAATGGACCATGCTAGAGGGGTTGAATTATTACTTGAAGCCCTAACTAAGTACAACATCATCTCAAGTTTAGATGAGATTAAATGTGTCGGACATAGAGTTGTCCAAGGTGGCAAATATTTCTCCCATTCAGTCGATTTCGATGATGATTCAGAAGCAAAGATTACCAAGCTAATCCCACTTGACCCACTTCATGCTCCAGCCCACTTAGTCGGCTACCATGCTTTTAAGAAAGCCTTGCCAAATGTCCCTGAAATCGCAGTATTTGATACAGCCTTCCACCAAACCATGGAAGCAGAGGACTATACATATCCAATTCCATATGAACTAGCAGAAAAATATGACTGCAGAAGATATGGTGCTCATGGTACTAGCCATGCTTATCTGGCTAGAAAAGGAAAAGAAGACTTTGGTGCAGATAGAATCATCTCTTGCCATATTGGATCAGGCGCTTCTTTATGCGCGATTAAAGATGGTAAATGCATCGCTACTTCTATGGGATTAACTCCATTAGGCGGAGTAATGATGGGTACTAGGACCGGGGATTTAGATCCTTCTGTCATGGATTATCTATGCACCTGCACCGGTAAGAATGTCGATGAAATGTATGATATCTTCAACAAGAAGAGCGGCTTCCTTGGAATGAGCGGCATCTCTAATGATACTAGAGATATCGAAGAAGCAATCGAACAAGGTAATCCTAGAGCCAAATTAGCAGGAGATGTCTTCTCTAGGACTGTTGCTAATTTCATTGGTTCATATTTTGTTAGATTAGGTGGAGCCGATTTAATAATATTCTCTGCCGGAATTGGCGAGAATGCCCCTTATTTCCGCAAAGAGATATTACAAAGAGTCGAAGAAGCTCTTGGGCTTGATATCGATTATGAACTAAACGAAAAAGTTAGAGGCAAGGAAGTATTGATTTCTAAGCCTGACTCCAAAATTAAAGTTGCAATCATCCCAACCGATGAAGAAGTCATGATTGCAAGGGATTGCTACGAAAGGATTAAGTAATGAAGAATACCCTTAACCCCGAAATAAAAGAATATTACAAAGCACATAAAAAAATATATAACTCAATATATAGGGCGATAGAAAGATACGATAGAATCGTCATTTTCCGTCATATAAAACCTGATTTTGATGCAATGGGAACCCAAATGGGGCTATATACATTCATCAAAGATAATTTCCCAAGCAAGGAAATCCATTTTGTTGGGGATAACCACGTAACTTTTACACCAAGATTATTCCCTGAAACCGAAACATTGAATAATGAATGGTTCAAGGGAGGCAATTTCTTAGCCATCATTTGCGATGTTGGCGATCATGAGCGTATTGCTGACCCTAGATATAAAAGTGCAAAATACAAAATCAAGATTGACCACCACCCATGCAAGAAAGAAATTGCTAGGGCATCTTTATTAGATACTAGTTCTGCTAGTGCTTCTGAACTTGCTGCCGATATTTGTTTAAACTGGAAAAACAAAGTAATGAGCAAAGAAGCTGCCAGGTATTTCTATATCGGCATAGTTGGTGATTCAGGAAGATTTATGTATTCTTCCACTTCCACCCATACTTTTGCAGTTGCAGAAGAACTTATCAAGAAGGGAATTGATATACATTCGATATATCTAGAGATGTATGAAAAGAATATAGATTCGCTTAGATCGCAGGCCTATGTTCTTTCCAATTTCAAAGTATCTCCACATGGAGTTGCCTATTATTTGCTTCCATGCGATGTCCAAAACGACCTCAAGATTACACCTGAACAAGGAAAAGAAAACGTCAACATGTTCTCAAATATTGCAGGAATCAATGCCTGGTGTTCGATTACTGAAGACCCAAATCCAAAAGATTATTGCTGGAGGATATCGATTAGGTCGAAAGAAAAGGATATTTCTGGAGTCGCCAATAAATATGAAGGTGGCGGACATGCCCAGGCTAGCGGGGCCAAAATAAAAGATCTTACCAAGCTAGATGAATTCATTGCTGATCTAGACGCTTTATTCGTTGAATAAGATAAATTACGGCTTAGATAATCCTAAGTCGTTTTTTATTTAGGGCTTTATTAACAAAGTGAGATTTTAATGCACTTAAATTAAGTTTATAATTTAAGAGGACATGAATTACTTACCTTTGCATATATATTCAGGATATTCTTATCTAAAAAGCGCTCTTTCGATGGAGAAGCTTTTTGGTATGTATATAAAGAAGGGATATAGATATGCTCCAATATGTGATTTTAATTCCATCAGCGGTTTCCCTGAATTAACTAATTATGCAAAGCAATATAACTTAATCCCAATATATGGGATGGAAAGTGTCATTTCTTCTTATCACGTCTGCTTCTTTATTAAAAACGAAGTTGGATATAAGAACTTGCTTAGGATTATTTATTTATCATCCAAGCAATCTTTAACCGGATTAGATATATCTTCATTAAGTGAAGGCTTAATCCTAGTTATCGATGGATATAAAGGGAAATTAAAAG
>URTN01000031.1 GCA_900550795.1 uncultured Mollicutes bacterium | reverse complement strand
GAATATTTCAATTAAGATATTAGCCAAACTAAAAGGACTTTCAGTTGTATTCTCTGGGGAACATTTTTCCATCAAAGTATTAGACGGTGTCGATAAAAATGATATCCAATATGGTTCCTCGCTTAGATTCCAATTAACTGCCAATGACCATTATTCACTTGTTTCTATTAAATTAGACGGGACTGATTTAGTTAAAGATGGAGAAGGGTCATATACAATCCCTGAAATCAAATCTAATAAGGTAGTCGAAGTAGTTACAAAGGAAGATACATATAAATTAACCGTATTGCCTAATGAATATGCAAGAGTAGAATTCGAGAAACCTGATTTGAATTTTGATGCGATTGGATATTTTAGCGATGTCAAATTCAAGGTAACTCCAGTTAAATATTATAACGTCACCTCCGTTAAAGTCGGCGGCAAGGAATTAAATATCGATGAAGATGGCTATTACCATATTAGAAACCAAGTAGGGGAAGTTACTCTTTCTTTGACTACTGAACTTATCCGTTGCCAAGTCCAATTTGTAACCGGATGTTCATTGTCTTATGATCCGGTTGTAGTTAATGCAGGGACTACCTTAACTAGCCTTCCAACTCCAACTAGAAGCGAAGATGAATATTACAAATCCTATACTTTTGAAGGATGGTATACATCCGTTGGTAAATTCGATATTTCTAAACCAATTGAATCTAACCTCGTTTTGCGTGCTAAATGGAAACAAAATGGTGCAAAAGCCGTTATTGTTAACGAATTCAAGAAAGAAGATTTTGTTACAGAGAATGGGGCTTTTGTTGAAACTCTTGACCAAGCTTTAAACTCCATGGCTTATGAAAATGGAGCAGTAAATTTAGAGAAAAAAGCTGAGCTTGCTGCCGAATTTGCCTACGATGAAAATGAAGGCGTCCTTGTTAACATGAAGGCTAAAACAGGAACCGTCACTTTACCAAAAATCAATTTCTCTTCATTGCTAAATGATGGGAATGAAATAAAAATGGTCATAGGACAATATAATTGCGATAATGCTTTGTTTTTAAATGGGAAGAAAATTACCTTTAACGGCCGTGCTCCAGATCAAGGCGTTACTCTATTTAGGAGAACATTACTTACTTTCTTTAAAGGCAATGATTCTAAAGTTCATGTTACTTATGAAGATAGAATAATAGAAAAAATAACTACTGAAGCTTCTCGTTATGGTGAACTTACTCTTACTGATACTCAGGCTTCTGGATCTGAAGGATTAAAATTCTCAACAGATCAAGATGCCAATAGACATTACCTTATTGGCAAGCCAACCATGGTTAAATCCGAAAGAAAATATATGGATTTATCAAAGAAAACTGGATTAAGTGTTTCTAATGCATCCTTAAAATATCAAACTGAGAATAATGCCTGGGCAATTCCAGTTATGCCTGCTAGTAAAGGTATTGGAATAGTTTGCTCTAGTTTAGATGCATCTAATCCTAGCGTTATCTCTTTCGATAATATAGATTTTGCATCCTTGTTTGCTAAAAACGAAGGGATCCGCTTTACTATCGGAACTTTAGATAGCGAGAAAGAAATCGCCTGGAAAACTGCTAATTCTTCAATTTCAGTCGGGAAGAATGCAATTGCCCCAATTTCTACTAGTGATCAAACTCAAGGAACTATTTTAAAGACCTGGAAGAACTGGACTTTCTCTATCAGCTCTTCTGGAGCCTATGCCTATAACGAAAATGAAGGAAAAGAATACACTCTTCCATTAACCGCAAAACAAATAACAGGTGAAGAAAAGATCGAGCTTGATCTTACTTTCAAGACAGCAAGTCCAAACGCTTTCTTCTTACTCACCAATTTAAAATCATATAAAGCCTAAAAGGAGGGGAAATAAAAAGGATTTAGATTTCGATTCGATCAAAATTACATTTTAAGAAAGGAAAACAAATGAAAAACAAGAAATGTAAATTATTACTTGTATTAGCTGCTAGTTCTCTTTTCGCGTTGACTTCTTGTGGAGAAAAGCCTCAAGACACAACTACTAGCGATGATACAACTCCTTCATCTGAAGTCGTTAAGACTTATTATTCCATCACCTTAACTGCTGGTGATAATTACAAAATTGAAGCCGATTTTGGTTATGATGCTAGCAAAGTTGAAGAAGGAAAGAACTTCAAATTCAAAGTAACCCCAAACGAAGGCTACGATGTCATTAGTGTTAAGGCTGGTAGCGCTACATTAACTCCCAAAAGTGGCGTTTATACAATTGAAAATGTAAAAGCCAATGTAACTGTAACAGTAGAAGTTGCTATCCAAACTCTAAAAGTTACTTTCGAAGGCGAACATTTTACTGCTACCCCAAAAGAAGGATTTACTCCAGATAATGTTAATTTTGGCGGTAGTTATGAATTTACTCTCACCATAGATGAACATTATCATCTAGTTGCCGTTAAGGTTGGAGAAAATGTATTAACTGCTACTGAAGGCGTTTATAAAATAACTGAAATAAAAGCCAGTACAGTTGTTAAAGTTGAAACTGAAATCGATAGCTTTGCCGTTACTTTCGAAGGCGAACATGCAACAGCAACTGTCCTTGAAGGATATGATGCAACTAAAGTTAATTATGGAGCAGAACTCAAATTCAAAGTTGAAGCTGATGCCCATTATAATGTTGCTTCTGTTAAAGATGGTGAGACCGTTTTAACCGCTACCGAAGGTGTCTATACTCTTACTAACGTTACTAAGGCAACAACTATTAAGATAGAAGTTGAATTAGATTCTCATAAAGTGACTTTTGTTGGAGAAGGATTCACTGTTGCTGATGTCGAAGGATTCAACAAGGAAAGCATTACTCATGGTAATGAATATAAATTTAAATTGACCGTCAAGGAACATTTCCACGTTACTTCAGTTAAAATAGGGGAAACTTCTCTTACTGCTGATACTAGTGGCATCTATACCATTAGCAATATTACTGAAGATAAGACTGTTACTATCGCTACTGAAGAAGATACTTATAAATTAACTTTCTCAACTAGCGAAAACTATACAGTCGAATTAGAAGAAACTACACTTGATTTGAATACTGTCACTTATAGCAAAGAAGTTAAATTCAAGGTAAGCGCTGCTAAATACTATAGCATTACTGCTGTTAAGCTTAATGGCGAAGCCCTTACCATTGGTGAAGATGGCTATTATCTAGTCAAGAACCAAGTAAGCGACTCTGCTATTACTATCGAAGCAACTAGAAATAAGGCTACAGTTACATTTAATACCACTGGTGGAACTGCAATTGCAGCTAAAACCATCGATCAAGGCACTAAGGTTGAAGAAGTCATTCCAACCCGTGCTGCTGATGAATATTATGATGCCTATACCTTTGATGGATGGTATCTAAACGGAGAGAAATTCAATTTCGAAACAATAATCGAAAGCGACATCACTCTTGTTGCCAAATGGAAATACGGCAATAGCAAGACTACCTATGTAGATGAATGGGCTATGTCTAGTTTTGTTGCCGGTGGTACTGGAGCAGCTCAAAATCTTGACTTGTCAGCTTCGCACATGGCTTTTCAAAGTGGTGCTGTTAACCAAGAACTAAAGGAACAAATAATAGCCGAATTTGGAAAAACTGATGCTGATGGCGTTTTCTTTAATCCAAAAGGTATAACAGGAACGCTTCAAACTCCTGCAATCAATTTCAAGGAATTGCTCAAGACGCATTCTAAAATCTGCATGGAAGTTGGTGGCTACCAAACCTATAACCAGTTATTGGTTAACGTTGGCAACGGCAACGGCGATAACAGGACAAAAATTAACTGGAACGGTAATGAAAGCAGTGTTTCTCTAATAGCAAGAACAAGACTAACGTTCATGCAAGGTACCGACGACAACGTGTATATGGGCTACGAAGATACAACATTCGATCAGCCTCTTGCAACATACGATGCTAGAATCCGCGTTGGAAATTTAGCTCTTTCGGAAGCGCAAGCCAATGGCACTGAAGGTTTAATATTCTCTTCTACACAAGGCGGTTCCCGCCCTTATTGGCTAGGCAGACCTTATGCGATTGCAGGAGAAAGTACGCTTGTTAATGTTTCTAACAAGACTGGATTCACCGTTACTGATGCTACTATAAAGACAAAAGCCGAAGTCACCAAGGATACTGGCATTGCCCCATTTAATCAATGGTATGACCAAATCTGTTATGAACAACAGGCAATTGGCATATTGGGAACCAATACAAATGGAGCATCGGTTCTAAGCATTAAACAAATGGATTTGTCATCTATATTTGCTGCTGGCAAAGGCGTCAAGTTTACAATTGGTGCCTGGAATAATGACAGCATCTTCTATGTTGAGGGTGAAACTGTTACAAGTCTAGGCATGAATTCTCTAAAACCTGATGACCCATTTGCTCACACAAAGGAAAGTATAACTAAGACTTGGTTCAACTGGACTGTTTATATCGATCCAGCAATAGGAGTTACGGTGCACAATGCCTTTGAAGGCGTTGAATATACCTTCAAACTCACCGAAGGACAACTCAATGGAACTGAATCAATAAAGTTCAACCTTTCTACTCTTTCCAACCAACATTTCTTCCTCTTAACAAATATAGTTTCCTATCATTTATAAGGATTGCTAAATAGTTAGAAACGCATGCGGATTGCCGTGTGCGTTTTTAATTGACCGCAGTCTTTTGAAACTAAATCAAATGAAAAAGGCCCGATTTAAGTCGAGCCTTAGTTGTAGTTACTTGTTATTTATATAATTGCTTATAAAGCATACATGCACGGTAATCGGCTGATTCAAGGTCTTTCGTACCGAATGCACTCCAAGCATGTGGACGGAAGATGTCTGCATCAGGAATATTATGCATTGAAACAGGGATACGTAACATTGATGCTAAGGTAATTAAGTCTTTTCCTACATGGCCATATACAAACGCGCAGTGGTTGGCTCCCCAATGGGCCATGACATCATAAGTCGTACCGAATGCATGTCCGTAATTATGTTTCTCATCGTTTAGACGTGGAACAAAATAAGTGGACGGCCAGCTGCGATCGGTGATATCTAATATCTTTTGGTTGGCTTCTTCTGGAAGGACAATTGTAGTGCCTTCAGCAATCTGCATATCATAACCTAATCCATCGATTAAATTGATACGTACAAGAGTTACAGGCATTTCAGCACATGTATCCCAGCGTGCGGAGAATCCACCTCCACGGAAGGAACCACGGTTAGCAGCTTCCCATTTAGTAGCCTTTAACATGGCGTCGATATCTTTTTCGGTTACATTCATCCAAGGTTTCCAACAATGTTCGCCTTTTTCATTAATGGAGGCTCCGTTTCCATCTAAAGCAGCCGCACCAGAATTTAATAGATGCATAAACCCAAGTTTAGCAAGGCCAGTTGCTTCTAACCCTGTGCGTTCTTTATAGGCTTTTGGAGACCAATAGGTACGAACGTCTGCAAATATAGGGGCTTCATGGGTCAATAAGTTTTCCATAACCATCCCTAAGCCATTGCAATTATCGCCCTCAGTTGCAAGGATTGTAGGATTTTTCTTGCCATTCCAGTCAAAGCTACCAGTCAAAATAGATTCTGGGAAGTCAGCGTTTGGCTTCCAGTCAGTCCACTGTCTTTGGCCTTGGAATCCGCCGAATAAAGCATTATGTCCTAAAGCTTCTTCTTTAAATCCTAGTTCTGCTAATTTTGGATTACCAATCATTAAGTCACGGATGATTAAAGTCATCTTGACTGTAAATTCCCATTGCTTTTCTTTTTCTTCTTTAGAGAAAGCAGGGGCGAATGGCCAAACATCATCACGGTTAAAATCCTCGCCTTCTGGGCATTTTTCTTTTACCCATTGTAGGGCTTTTTCATATTCTTCGTGATCAAATATTCCTAAATCCATGCGACGAAGTATTTCTACTTCATCTACCCATTCGGCACGTAATCCAAATGTCTTTTGCATGTAATTAGCATCAATATAGCTTCCACCAATCCCCATGGAGACTGTTCCAATACCTAAATAGGAACTATCTTTGAATTGTCCAACAACTAAGGCGGCACGGGCAAAACGTAATATCTTTTCTTCTACATCAGGAGTGATGCCATCTTTATCAGCAGTTTGTACATCATGTCCATAAATAGCAAAGGCTGGTAATCCTCTTTGGACATGGGCAGCCATGGCGGCTGCTAGATAAACAGCACCTGGACGTTCAGTTCCATTAAATCCCCAAATGGCTTTGGTTGTTAATGGATCTAGGTCCATGGTTTCAGTTCCATAGCACCAGCAAGGGGTTACTGTTAAAGTAGCGGTGACATTTTGGGTATGGAAGTAATCTGTGCAGATTGAGCTTTCTTTGGCTCCTCCAATCGTAGTAGGTGAGATGACTACTTCAGCAGGTGTTCCATCTCCATAGAATACATTGGTTTCAATTAATTTTTTGGCGGCTTTAGCCATAGCCATGGTCTGGTCTTCTAGTGATTCACGGACCCCATAGCAACGGCCATCGATAACTGGTCGAATTCCAATACGTGGTTTCATGGTTTCTCCTTATTTTTACTATCTTAAGAAAATTATACATTTCTTTTCTTTCTCTATATAGAGAAACCCTTTTTATTAAAAAATGGATTAACAATTAAAAATAAAACCTATTTATGACAAAAAATTCGATGGAATCGATATTTTATTAATTCTTAAAGAAACCATTTTTATATCAAAGAGGGAGTTTTAATGCTAAAAAAGGTAAAAAAATGCAAGCGAGTGATGAATTTCAAAATACCTATCTTATTAATAAGAAACTAAAAGAAAAGGTATATTGCTTCTTAAAGCAAATTAGTTTTGATAACCTTTTCTTATGAGTTCAAATAAAAAGATATTAATTACCGGGGTTTGCCTAGGCTTATTTACTTGTCTAGTCGCCCTTTCATTTCCCTTATTAAATCAATCTACCTATTTATTAGGAGGTGGATTTAATATTAATTCAAATGCCTGTGTTACTCCTAGTGGATATGCTGAATTAGACGAAGCCTTAAAAGATGCAAGCAAAAGGATTAGCTTTACTGATACAAGCAAATCCTATACCGATAGCGTGACTACTAAAACGTTTGGGACAGTAAGTAGAATCAATGTCGGAGGGGATGGCAAAGATGATATTTTTGTTGAAAGAGTGAACCCATATAGTCGAATTAGAAGTGGATTATATGTTTATTCCATTAGTCATTCATCATCTATTTCCATTGGAAGTATCCTTGGATTTGAAGGAAATATTACCTCTTATAAAGGCTGTATTGAATTAACTAATGCGACTTATGAAGTTTTATCTAATAAAAATTCAACTGGATTAGTTGAACCTAGGTTAATAAATGCTAGCGAAATATCTTCGTTTAGTTATCTAGATCAAGGGACTAGAGTTAGATTAGATAATTGTTCTTTTTCTAGTTTATCTTCCTCTAATGTTACTAAGCATGCCTCTTCAATTAGGGGTTATTTAATACAGGGGTCCACTAAATTCCAAATAAAGATAAATTCTAGGAATATGACTAATACAAATGGAATTGCTTCCTATTTATCTTCCTTGACATCTTCTTTTACGGTTTTAGGAAATATTACTTCTGATTCGGGGGTATATAAAATTGATATAGGAAGTAAAGATGACATTATTACTTCTAGTCACGAACATACTTATACATATAATTTCGATTCTACTTCGCATTGGCTTACATGCAGCTGTGGGGTAAGTAAAGATAAAGAAGCCCATGTATCTAGTGACTGGATAATTAAAAAAGAACCAACTGCATTTGAAGAAGGCTCTAAATATAAAGAATGCAATATATGTAAATATGTATTAGAGACTGTTTCTATGTCTCTGATACATAGTATAGCACGGAGATATGAAATATTCTGTCGAAATAAGGGAAGAAAAAAGGCTGCGTGATAAAATCACACAGCCCATGACGGATTCAGCCATTATCTGCCGTTTCCTGCTGAATCATCAGCTCAACCATCTGCAAAATGCGCTTCTGCGCTTGCGGAGACAACGAAGCAAGTTTCTCCGAGAGTTCAGACGATTTATAGCTTGTCGAATGCTCCAGGACGTCACAGAAAATCGCGTCTGCCGAAACCTCAAGCCCATTGAGAAGAATGAGCAATTTCTCACAGCGAGGAAACGACATACC
>URTN01000030.1 GCA_900550795.1 uncultured Mollicutes bacterium | reverse complement strand
CTTCTTCATTTATCCCATCTTCAATGGCTTCTTTTTCTACTTCTTCTCTAGGCTTTAGAAGCAGTCTAATAGATTCGCATCTAGAGATTATGGTAGGCAATATCTTGGCTTCGTTATTAGAAGTAAGTATTGCATATGTATTTGGGGTAGGTTCTTCTAGGAATTTCAAAATTGAATTGCAGGCTTCCCCGGTCATATTTTCCACTTGATGGATTATATAAATCATTATCCCTTTTTCTTCTAAGGCTGTTTTTGAAAATGAAGAAGTAACTAATCCGACATCTTCTTTTTTGATTGAAGATTCTTCTCCATTACAAATTATTAAGTCAGGGTATTCACCTTCTTCAATTCTTTTACAGGTGTTACATGTTTCATCTGCTAAAGGATCTCCATGGTCGCAAAGTATTGACTTAGCCATGAAAATAGCAATTTCCTTTAATGGAATTCCTGGTTCACCTAATAAAAGATAGGCATGGGCAATCCTATTACCTTTTATAGCAAGAGAAAAAGTCTTGCTTAGAAGAGGCTGATTTTTTTCGACATAATTCTTTATACCCATTATTTAGATATTGTTTCCTTTATGATTCTATATACTTCATCTTCGACTTCATTTAATGGCTTAGAAGCGTCGATAACGACATAACGGGTCGAGTATTTTTTGGCTAAAGCATGGAAATTATCTCTAACTTTTTTATGGAATTCGAGTTTTTCCAAATCTAGTCTATTTACTTCTCTTCCCTTATTTTTCTCAATTCTTTTTAGCCCTTCTTCTGGCTCTAAATCGAATAGTAGTGTGAGATCGGGATATTCTCCCTCTGTTGCGAACATGTTGATAGATAAAACTTCATCAACCCCTAATCCTCTAGCCCCGCCTTGATATGCTAAAGAAGAATCAAGATAACGGTCGCAAAGGACTATCTCCCCTCTTTCTAATGCTGGCCAAATCTTTTCAACTAGATGTTGTCTTCTGCTAGCGGCATATAAAAGAGCTTCTGTCCTAGGATCCATCTTGGTATTGGCTTTGTCGAGGATTACGTTTCTAATTTCTTCGGCAATTGGAGTTCCACCCGGCTCTCTAGTTAAGACTAATTTGTAGCCTTCTTTTGTTAGCCTAGTAGCAACATCTTTCATGACGGTAGATTTTCCAGATCCTTCTCCACCTTCAAATGTAATGAATTTGCTCATAATTTCTTCCTTCCTTCAATTGCTTTGGATAAAGTCAAAGTATCAGCATAGTCGATAGAAGCTCCCATTGGAAGTCCATAAGCTAAACGAGTAACAACAACATTTTCGCTTTCTAATATCTTAGATAGATATAAAGATGTGGTTTCCCCTTCTAGAGTAGGGCTAGTCGCGATTATTATTTCCTTTATTCCTTCGGTTTTAATCCTATTTAATAAAGAGGCGATATTTAAATCATCTGGACCAATTCCCTTATTAGGAGAGATTAAACCCCCTAAACAATGATAGACGCCTTTAAAAGAATTCATTTTCTCAAATGGCAAGATATCTTTTGGATAAGCTAAAACAATGCAAGTGGAGTGGTCTAATGTTTTATCTTGGCAAATAGGACAAACTTCTTCTTCGCTATATAAACCACATATTTTGCATTTGTGGATATTGTTTTTGCTATCGATTAGGGCTTTGGCAAATTGATCGATATCATCCTTTTTCATTTCCAAAACAGCATAGGCCATACGTTCAGCACTTTTGGTACCTATACCTGGCAATTTTGAAAAAGAATCAATCAAAGACAAAAGCGTTTTTAATTCGCTCATTATTAAAACATCATTCCTTTTTGACCGGTAATTTTGGTTTCAATTTCGTCGTTTTCTTTTGCGATTTGCTCTAAAGCTTCATTTAATGCCAAAGAAATAGCTTCTTCTAACATTTCCTTATTTTCTGGATCAAGAGCATCTTTATCGATGTTGATAGATTTGATTTTTCTCGAGCCTAATACGACTAATTCGACCATCCCAGATTTAGAAACTTTAAATTCCTTTTGTTCTAATTCATCATGGGCTTTCTTTAGTTCGCGTTGCATTCTTTGGGCTTGGGCAAGCATTTGTTGCATTGGGTTTGGCATATTAATTAATCTCCTTTGGTAATACTAAATTAATATCTTTTAAGTTTGGAAGTTTATTGACTTGTTGTAGGTTTACGAATTCGTTACGAGCTTTGTTATTTAAGTCTCTATCGATTGCAAATATGAATACCTTTCTTCCTAATAATGTTTCAAGAAGTTCTTCTAGGGTGTCCTGATTCTCCTTGATGTTGGCTTTATTGGCAAGTCTAGTGAAATTATAGACGATGATAATAGCATCTTTACATAAGCATAGTGGGGTGCCGTCTCTAAGTAAGGCAGCAGCTTCACCTAGTTTCGGGTCAAGCTTTAGGTAATCTAATTGATTCCAACTAGAATAAAGAGCCTTTCTTTCGTCTTTAAATTTTGTAGCAAGAACCATGATTTGGATAATCTCAGGCATGCCTAGTTCATATTTATCACCGGCATTTACGACCTTTGTATGTTTTATTTTTGAAGTATTAAGCTGAGGTTCTTCTATGATTTCCTCTTCTTTTTCTTCAACTGTAGGTGCTTCTTCTTTAACTACAGGAGTCTCTTCTTTTGGCTGGCTATCTTCTTTTTCATCTTCATCTTCTAGAAGGAATGAAGGAACAATAGAACCAGTATATTTGCCATCTGTATCAGGGTTATATTCCTCTTTTTGAACTGGCTTTGGTTCTTCTTTTATCGGTTCTACTTTGACTTCTACTTTTTGGATAGGGGCAGCTTCGACTTTAACTTCTTCTTTCTTTGGAGGAGTTTGAACTAGTTTAGGTTCAATAGGAGCAACCTTAACTTCTTCTTTAATGACCGGTTTAGGCGCGGCTACTTGAGTGACTTCCTCAACGTTATTGACGGTAGCCATTTTTAATAAGGCTAATTCAAATAGGGAACGAACATTTGAAACTGATTTGAAATCCAGTTGAGTTTTCAAAAGGACATCAATCATTTCATTTATGCGTTTGTTATTTAATAAGGAAGAGAGGCCGTTGGCCTCCTCTAAAGTTAACGAACGGATCAATTTGATATCTTTTGTAGATTTGTATATTAATAGATCCTTAAGAATGTCTAATAAGGAAGAACAAAGTCTTTTAACATCTATCCCTCCTGTTACGAATTCATCTTCTTTAGATAATATAGATGAAATATTTCCACTAATTACATCTTTAAGAAGCTCTACTCTTTGCTTAGAAGAGGTAAGTCCAAATACAGAGAGAATATCTTTTTCATTGACACTTCCATCTCCATAGGCAAGAGCTTGATCAAGTATCGATAAGGCATCTCTCATGCCTCCATCAGCAAGTCTAACGATTTCGTCAATGGCAGCATCTTCATAAGAAAAGTCTTCCATTCCTGCAATCCAAAGTAATTTAGCTTTTAAATCAGCATCATCGATTTTTGTAAAATCATATCTTTGGCATCTAGAAAGAATGGTTGGCAAAACTTTATGAGGTTCGGTGGTGGCCAAGATGAAGATTACGTGATCCGGCGGTTCTTCTAATGTTTTTAATAAGGCATTAAAAGCACCTTGGGACATCATATGGACTTCATCAATTATGTAAACTTTATATCTTCCTTTAATTGGAAGGTATCTTACTTGATCAATTAATTCTCTAACTTGGTCAACGCCATTATTACTAGCAGCGTCAATTTCGATAACGTCAGGATGGGAAGAAGAATTAAGTGCCAAACAATTTGAGCACTTATTGCATTGATGGCCAATGCCCTCTTCACAGTTAAGTGCTTTAGCAAATAAACGCGCCATTGAAGTCTTTCCGGTACCTCTAGGGCCACAGAAAAGATAGGCGTGGGCAATTTTCCCGCTATTAATCGCGTTACGCAAAGTTCTAACAATGCTTTGCTGTCCTGCCACTTCTTCAAAAGAGGCAGGTCTATATTTGTTATATAAGGCTTTATAAGACATATCTTTCAAATTATAACTATTTGTTGTCTTACTTGCTAGTTGCTAATCTATGATTAGAAGAGGTTTTGCTCCATTGTTTTCCAAATTGCTAGGGTAAATGATATAATTCCACCCCGTAGAGAGATTATTTATGGACGAGAACATGAAAAAACGCCTCGAGGCGACAAAAGAGAGATTTGCTTCATTGGAGGCTGAATTAGAAAAAGAAGATGTAGCTTCTGATATTAATAGATTTACCAAGCTTTCAAAAGAGAAGGCTTATCTAGAAGAACCTACTAGACTTTATTATGAATATTTAAAGCACGAAAAAGAAATTGCCGACTCTTTTGAATTAGAAAATTCTGGCGATGAAGAAATTGCGGAACTTGCCAAAGAAGAAAGAAAATCCGCTCAAGCGAGAAACGAAGAATTAGAGGAAACCCTTAAAACTCTTCTTCTTCCAAAAGATCCTAACGACGACAAAAACATTATTGTCGAAATTAGAGGCGCAGTCGGAGGAGACGAAGCAAATATTTTCGCGGGCGACTTATTCAGGATGTATGAAAAGTATTCTGAAAAGCAAGGCTGGAAAATTAAAATGCTAGATGCTTCGGTTTCTGAAGCTGGTGGCTATTCCAATGTTTCCTTTATGATTAAGGGAGACTCGGTTTATTCTAAATTGAAATTCGAGTCTGGCGCGCATCGTGTCCAACGTGTTCCTAAGACTGAAGCTAGTGGTAGAATCCATACTTCAACTGCGACTGTTTTAGTAATGCCAGAAGCAGAAGAAGTTGACGTAAAGATTAATCCAAACGATTTAAAAATCGATACATACCACTCTCAAGGTGCTGGAGGACAAAACGTCAATAAAACCGAATCTGCAGTCCGTATAACCCATATTCCGACTGGCTTAGTTGTAGCGTGTCAAACTGAGAAAGCACAGCTACAAAATAAAGAAATTGCCATGCAGATGATTAGGGCTAAAGTCTTTGCTTATTTCCAAGAGAAAGAAGACTCCAAACGTGCTACTGAAAGGAAACTAAAAGTAGGCACTGGGGAACGTTCTGAAAAGATAAGAACTTATAACTATCCGCAAAATAGAGTTACCGATCATAGAATTGGATTTACAATCAATCAACTTGACCGTGTAATGGAAGGTGAATTAGACCCAGTCATTAATGCTTTAATTCATTTTGACCAAGAACAAAAATTATTAGAGGAAGAACACAAAGATGAAGAAAATCTATGAGGTATATCTAGAAGCTTTGAAACTTTGTGAACCTTATCATATTCTTTCTTCAGATTTGCGCGTTTTGCTTGCATTTGATATGGGATTTGCGTCGCCAATTGATACTTTATATTATAAAGATAAAGAGATGAATGAAGAGCAAATTGCCTTATTTAATTCTCAGGTTGAGCGTCTAAAAAATAATGAACCTGTTGAATATATAGTTAATGAAGCTAATTTCCTTGATCTTAAATTATATGTAGATAGAAATGTTTTAATTCCTAGGATGGAAACAACTGAACTAATAGCAAATCTAAGTGAGAAGATTTATGACTATTTCGACCCTAGAAATTATTTAGTAGTTGCAGATATTGGAACTGGTTCAGGGGCCATTGCCTGCGCTATTAAAAACATGTATAAGAATTGGCTAGTTTCTGCCTCTGATATTTCTTCGCCCGCTTTAGAAGTTGCTAAGAAAAATGCAGAGAAATATTCTCTTCCAATTTCATTTTATCAAGGGGATTCCTTAAAGCCTTATATAGAAAGGAATATGAATTTAGATATTATCATTTCTAATCCACCTTATATTGTCAATAAAAAAGATGTTCAGCCTTCGGTTTCCTTTTTTGAACCTTCCTCTGCTCTATATTTAGATTTTTCTTCTTCTGTATATGAAAAGATACTTGCAGATGTTAATAAAGTTAAAAAAGGATCTTTGCTTATCGTCTTTGAAATCGGTTATGACTTAAAAGAATACATAGAAGATCTATGCAAAAAATATTTAGGGAACTATTCATATAAACTAGAATTTATTAAAGATCTCAATGACCTTGATAGATTTGCCTTTATTTTTTTGGAGTAAATTATGGAAACTAGAATTATTGGTTGGGATGAAGTTAATCTTGCAGTCGATGCGTTAAAAAAGGGAGAAGCAATTTGTTTCCCTACTGAAACAGTTTACGGAATTGGAATATTATCTTCTAAGAAAGAATATTTTGAAAAATTGGTCGCATTAAAAGAAAGACCGGCTGATAAACCGTTTACTTTAATGTGTTCTTCTATCTGTCAGGTTGTAAGGCATTGTAAAGTAAATTCTAGAATCATCAATGTTATGAAAAAATTCATGCCTGGTGAAATTACTTTGATTTTAGATGCTAGAGAAGGCGAAAAGGATTATCTAAGCCTATCGACAAATAAAATAGGTGTAAGGGTTCCTAATTCTAACCAAGTTTTAGATATGATTGAAAAAGTGGGGGAACCCTTATTGGTCCCTTCTGCTAATAAAAGTGGATTCAAACCATCTTTGACTTCTAAAGAAGCCTGCTCCTACTTTAATAATCAAATACCATTTGTTATTGATGGAGAATGCGTTTCGAATACACCTTCTACAATTGTTGATTTATCAAATAATCAAATTAAGTTGATTAGAGAAGGAAAAATTCCTTTCGAAGATATTAAAAAGGTCTTTGAAGAGGAACCATCTACTATTTCTATTGGGGCAGATCATGGGGCTTTTGATCTAAAAAACGATATAGCTGCCCATTTAAAAGAAATGGGATTTATCGTTATTGACGAAGGAACATATTCCAAAGAATCTTGCGACTATCCTATATTTGCTAAAAAAGTTGCTAATGACATAGTTTCTAATAAAGCAAGTTTAGGAATAGTTTGCTGCACTTCTGGAATCGGAATTTCTATTGCCTGTAACAAAGTAAAAGGAATTAGATGCGGTGTTGGTTACGATGATGTATTAACTGGCAAATGCAGGGAACATAATAATTGCAATGTCATTTCCTTTGGGGCTGCCTATATGAAGGAAGAAGATGTATTAAGAAGAGTTGATATCTTCCTTTCTGAAAAGTTCTCCCCTTTAGAAAAGCATCATAGACGCGTTGAAGAAATAGAAAATATTTGAGCCTAGATACATTTGTATTGGTACTTATATAGTGTGGATAATATTTTTATTTGCCCTATATGTGGTAACAAAGATCAAAAATATATTGGTTATAAAAACAATAAGCCTTACTGTAGGAAATGTATTGAATTCCGTGGGGAAAGTGTTCCCAATAAGCCTAAAGAAGTAAAAGCCTCTGCTTTAAGGCTAGATTATTGTCTATCAAAACAACAAAAGCAGTTATCAAAGAAGATTGTAGATGCCTTTTTATCGAAGCAAGATGTTTTAGTTTATGCAGTAACTGGGTCTGGCAAAACTGAGATTTCATATGGGGTTATTCAATATGCTATGTCGCATGGGCTTAATGTAGCTTTTGCGGTTCCAAGAAAAGACGTAGTGATTGAATTAACAGCAAGGCTAAAATCTGCATTTCCTGGAAACTCGATTGTCCCAATTTATGGGGGGCATACATCAATATTAGAAGGCGATTGCCTAGTTTTAACTACCCATCAACTATATCGTTATGAGCATTATTTTGATTTAATCGTAATGGATGAAGTCGATGCATTTCCTTTTAAGGGTAATGATGTTTTAGAAGCAATGTTTTTTAGGAGTTTAAAGGGCAATTTTGTTTTGATGTCTGCTACTCCTAGTAAAGCGTTAGTAAACGGGATAAAAAGAAGAAATGGATTAATTTTAACCTTGCATACCAGATTTCATAAAAATCCGATTCCTGTGCCGAAAATTAATATATGTCCTAGCTCTTTTTATTGTTTTTATATAGCAAGGAAGCTCAAACAATATTCAAAACAAGGAAAACCCTGCTTTGTATTTGTCCCTACCGTAAATATGTCTGAAGAAGTTTATTCTTGCGTTTCTATCTTTTGCCCTAATGGAAATTATGTATCAAGCAAAAGAGAGGGAAGAAACAAGATAATCCATGATTTTAAAATAGGGAAATACAAATATTTAATTACTACAGCTGTCCTTGAAAGAGGGGTGACTGTCAAAGGAATCCAGGTAATTGTTGTAGATGCATCTTCTTCAATTTACGATGCGGCGTCTTTAATACAGATTTCTGGAAGGGTTGGAAGGAAAAAGGATGCTCCTGAAGGGGAAGTTATTTTCCTTGCAAACAAGAAAAATAAAGAAATGGAG
>URTN01000029.1 GCA_900550795.1 uncultured Mollicutes bacterium | reverse complement strand
TTAGGAAAGTTAATAATCTCCAATATACCCCGACTGAAAAAGTAGTTATCAGGATTATCGGGAACATAAGGATGCTAAAGGAGAATTCTTTTCTTTTAATACCTAGATTGATTACGAAAGAAAATATGAATAAGGAAAATATGACTCCTAAAGTAACAAAACCGATATTATTTGTTAGGTTTGGAGAAGTTGGGTTTGATTCTAAAGTTGAAACACAAAGTCTAGCTGGACTAGTTAATCCCCCTTGGTTAGAACTAGATACCTCAAATACGATCTCGATTGGAGATTCATCTTTAACTACATAAGTCAAAGTCAAGTCATCCCCTCCGTTACTAGTCGCATTACCGGTTTTATTATGGGAACCATATTTCAATACAAGCTCTTTATTTATATAGGCATAGAATCCCCCGATAAAATTATTGTTCATTAGCCAGATCTTGGTTCCTCTTTTTAATCCTTTTACATACATCCTATATGAAGAAAAACCGGTATTATCGAGTCTATTTCCGTTTATAATCGTGTCTTTATAATGATGGGGAACATTTACTAAAGCATCGGGATTACCTTCATAATTATCTTCAATAATCCATTTGTTATAGAAGAATTCATATTCCCCTTTCATATGCTGCTTTACATATCTATTATCTATTTCATAACCTTCAAAATTAAGGCTAGTCCCAACCATATCTGGAATGCCTTGCTTTGAATTCATGTTGTCATCGCTTTTTATTAGGAAAAAACAACAAATGCCGACGCTAAAAACCATTAAGAAAGTAATGATTGATGACAAAATTATCCCTAATCTTTTACTAGACATGTTTCTATCTTAACGGATTTTTATTATAAAGCAGTAAAAAATTATGAAAATAGGGTATTTTTCTTATTTTTGTTGGCACTTTATTAGCACTTCTATCTATATAATCCTTATATCTATATGGAGGAGAGCCTCATGGAAGAGACTTTTAATAATGACAAAGCAAAGAAGATCAATATATTTTCTTGGCTATTATTTTTAATATTTGGGATATGCGCCGGTTTATTTTTAACCCCGGTAATCCAATACTCAAATGAAGTCGGGAATAGCATTTCTTTTTCTGCGAATCAACTTATTTTCTATGAAAACGGAGTTGTAACAAAGGAAAACCAGTATTCTAAAAACAAAATAGAATATTTGCCCAAGGCTGATCAAATGAAGGTTTCGCTTTGGAGCGATATCTATGAAAGTTATGTAATTTCTGCGAATCTAAATAAGGGAGATGTTAGTTCTGCTAAAGAAGGATTATTAGAATCTTATACATATGGTGTTCCTTCTGCTGGCGAATATGGTTATTTATGTATCTACGAAACAAACCTAGAACTATATTTTCAGTTATATAGAGGCGATGTTTATAATCAAAAATATGATTATGTAAGAGCTGAGAACCAATTAGTCTCTTATGTTGAATCTCCATTTAACTTAAGGATTAATAAAGACGGCAAGATTGATGTAACAGTCCCTACTAACGATGGAAAGGAATTCTCCTTTTCAGTCGAAGGAGACCCTTCTTCATATATAGGTAGCTATGAAGTAAAACAAGGGCATGAAATAATTACTCTTGATATAGGTAATAAATCATTTCATGTTTCTTCTTCTAACCAATTCCTTTTCTTTATGATGAATACTAGACAGGCAGGTTTCATCTTTGCTGGAGGGGCCGCTTTATTTATCCTTATTGCCCAGTTAGCCACGATTAAGATGAAGAAAGACTATAAGATTCGTTCTAGATCATTAATTGAAGGATGGATTGCCTTAATTTGCTGTTTGCCTTTATTTGGTTCAGTAGCTGTTGAAGCCATAACATCTAATGGAGATATCTTTACTCCTATTGAAATGGGGATGATTCTAATATTAGCAAGTTTAGTAATTGCTTTGTTTTCTAGCATTGGTTTCTTAATTTTCACCTATGTTAATGGCAAACCAATTAAAAAGGCTAGAAAAGCCTACTTAGTTGCCTATAGGGCAGAAAAGGCCGAAGAAAGACGTATCAAGAATGAGAAACTAGCCGAAGAGAGACGTATTCAAGACGAAAAGAATAAGGCCGAAAAGGCTAGAATTGCTTTAGAAAAACAAGAGTTAGCGACTGCTAAGGCTGAAGAAAATAAAAAGATTGCCTTAGAAAATGCAGAAATCAAAAAGCAAAAGGCTATAGACAGGAAGCAAGCTAGAGCAGATAAGTTTATTTGGCGTAGAGCCTTCTATGTGCTTCCTTTGCTTGCAATCATTATTCATTTCCTGTTTGTTAGTAAGCTACGTCTTTACGGCGATTCTTATGCAATGTTCATGTTCATTTGCTATTTATGCTGCATTGGAATGGTTGTAGTTTCTATTTTAGGAACAATAAGTTATAAGAAGAAATTAAAGAACTATTTCATTTATTCTATATTCGCTATCGTTTTAGTTGCTGCTTTTGCTGCTGCTAAATTACTTTATGGTGGTTATACACCGATTTACGGGTCTACAATCATTATTGAATCAATATTAGGAATTTAATTAAGAAGGAAAAGATTAAATCAATTGTTATTTCTTCTACATTGGGTTTATCTTATTTCTCTGCCTTTCTTACGATTTATTTATCTTATACACTTCCATTTATGGCCGGCGCTTTCGGGGAAATCTATAATCCATATGGAAATTGTTCTCCTATAACTTATATAGTTATCCCGTTAATATGTTCCCTCTTACTTATTATAGATGCCTACGCGCTTATTAGGCCTTTATCCAAAAATGAAGTTGAGGCTATGGATAAGCAAGAACAAAAGATAAAAGAAGCCAAAGAAAGAAGAGCGAAATATAAAGAAGAAGCCAAGCAAGAGAGGATTCTTGAAAAGGAATATGATTCTCTTAACAAAGAATTTAATGTGGCCATCAAGAATAAAAACTATGAAAAGGCTAAAGAATTAGAAGTTAAGATTAAAACTTACGAAAAAGAACACGGTCTAGAGAAGGCTAGCTATTTCGATGGAGGGTTATTGCAGCTTATCGGTTGGAAGATCCTTGGCAATATATTGACTGTTGTTAGCTTTGGAATTGCTTACCCTTGGGCAGTTTGCTTTATCAAGAAATGGGAAGCAAAACATACAGTCATCAATTCTAGACGTCTAATCTTTACCGGGACTGGTGGAGGATTATTTGTCAAATATATCATCTGGTGGTTATTATCTATTGTTACTTTAGGTATCTATTTATTCTTCCTTCCAATTAAGATGGAGAAGTGGATTGCAAGCCATACATATGACGTACCTCTTGAAATTGTAGGACATGTAGAAAAACTTAAAGATGAAATAAAATACGCTACTACTAAACATGATGTAGGAGAAGTTGAGCGTCTATGTAAGGAACTGCAAGAATATCAAGCAAGCCACGATATACTCGGTGAAAGCTATTTCGATGGCAAGTTACTCCAATTAATTGGGTGGAATATCCTTACTTTCTTAATGAACGTATTTACTTTAGGAATTGCTGTTCCATTCTCTATGTGTTTAAAGATGAAATGGAAAATGAAACACAAGGTAATATTAGGCAGAAGGCTTTCCTTCAATGGAAATGGTCTCCAATTAATCGGTCGTTATTTATTATGGTTATTACTAAGTGTCATTACTTTTGGTATTTATGCTTTCTGGCTCGGAATCAAACTAAAGAAATGGGAAACCAAACATATCAATTACCAAAAGAGTGAACCCATTGGTGAAAATAAGTGATATTCAATCCTAGATAAATTAATCTCAGTTTTCGTTTTCTTCTTTTTCTTCGCGATGAAATAAGGCGGATTGATTTTCCACTAATTGTTCGTCTTATTAAAAGAGAAGATTAAAGAATCAGAAGATGGAACGCCTTCATATTTCCCTAGCAGATAGTTTTTTTCAAAATCTTCATCAGAGCGTATTTTTACACCGTTTTCATCAACAAATTCTGCCAAAGAATAAAGAGAAGCTTCTCCTGTTGAGCTTTGTTTGTTTACAAAATAAATTTCATCCCTACGTAATGTCTTAGAACGTAAAATCCAAGGTTCGTGACAAGTGAAAATCAGCTGTGCGTTGTTTGGGTTTTGCTCTTTACTTATAAATAAAAGAAGAAGGTTTCTTAAAAGCAGTGGGTGAAGTCTTGCGTTCAACTCATCTACAAAAAGAACTTTTCCAGAAGATATGATTTGTCGTAAGTCGTTATATAGAAGGAACATCTTTTGTGTTCCTGCCGATTCGTCTTCCATTTGGAATTGTATTTCTGAGTCATCTTTTTTTGTGTGCGTGGTAAATACCCTATATTTTTTAGAACCGTCTTGATTGGAAAGTATTTCCTCAATCGTTAGATTTTTAATTGATGGTTCAAACGTTTGCAAAAAGGAAACGCAGTCTTTGCGTATGTTTTCGTTTTCGATGATTCCAGATGGAAGTGTGTGGTCCTTATAGATTATTTCAAACAAATTGGCAAAGTCGTCAACTTCTGAAAGCGCAAAGAATTCTAGAATCGAATAAAACGGTTCTACATTTAATTTAGCCGCCAAAGATAGAACCAAGGTTTGTGATTGTGTTGAGGTTTCTAAAGTGCTTTTTATGGCATTGTTTAACTTTGGAACGGAGACTGTAACTTTGTCAACTTCGCGCTTTAGCAATTCTTTTGGCTTTGAATTCTCGTTTTTTGGGAGACGATATAACCATTCAGATTCAATTTTTCTATTTAAAACTGAAAACCCATATTGATAAGTAATGTCTTTTCCCTCTTCTTCCTCTGCAATAACTACTTCAAAAATAGATGGTTTCAAAAGACTTGCATTATCGAGTTTAAATGGAATTGACTCAGGGAAAGAAAATTTATCGTCCTTATTTATATTTGGATCAAAATTCATCGAAGCGCAAACCATGTAACGCATATAATAAAACGCTTTATAAACGAATGATTTTCCACTTGCGTTTGCCCCGAAAATAACCCCAACTGGCAAAACCTTTTTATCTCCTATTTTTCTGATATGCTCTTTGTATTCTGAATATGAAGTTGCCTCAAGATTTAATGAGGCTCCATCTTTAAAAGGACCAAAATTACTGAAATTGAATTGTAAAAGCATATTTTTTCTTCCCTTGCATAGGCATTATATCACAAACTATAAAAATTTGAGAAATTTTCTCAATAATTAGTTATTTTTATTATAAAAACTAAGAAAATAAGCGAATTTTGTGAAATTTTAGAAATAATAATGAAGCAGCGATACTCTTTATTTTAAAACATCTAGACGTTGATTAATTAGTTCTACAAACCTTTTCTTTTCATCCTCGAATAAATAGGAATCATTAATCATTTCAATGTACTTTGGTTTTAATGAAACTACTTTATTTATCATTTTTTTAGCAGAAGTTAAGGCTATTCCTATGTTGGATGCAAATTCAAAGAAGTCTTTCTTTCTAATGTGCATCTTTTTTCCGTTCATTGTTAATGCGAATTCTTCCTTATCCTCTGGCATTATTAAATTAACAGGGAGCAAATCGTAAGCTCTAGAAAGGACATACCCATCAATTGATTTTATTAATGAGAAGTTTTTTAGATGCATGTCTGAATTACCTGTTGCAAAGCAAAATACTAGTCGCAAAAATAGCTCTGATAAATCCAAGCCAACTTGGCATGAATATTTATCGATTATTTTAGCTACTTTTTCATAAGAACCTTTGTATTTGTCTTCGGTTAAACGGAGACTTAACTGGCAAAAGTCCTCCATGGCTATTTTCTCTACTTTGTTATTATCTATTTTCCTATCAATTCTTTCTGTTATGTATGCAAATTGATCTCTCTCTTTAATTAATGCATGGGGAACAGCATGTATACCGGTAATATCTGCCATAGACATAACTAGTTGTTCTGCTTCTGGCAAATGGGTAAAGTCATCTACCTGGGGTTTAAGAATAAATCCAGATGGATAATCAATTAAAGTAAGGCGTGGTTTGGAATTATCTAAACTTAAGTGTAGGGATAACTTTTTCTGTACGCCAGGTATAGTTATTCCGTCTTCAATATTTTGTTTCGCTATT
This sequence comes from uncultured Mollicutes bacterium, assembly GCA_900550795.1. Taxonomy (GTDB): domain Bacteria; phylum Bacillota_I; class Bacilli_A; order RFN20; family CAG-826; genus Alloenteromonas. The sequence goes on along the minus strand of URTN01000029.1, from coordinate 2,232 downwards.
TTTTTGAGGGTTTCTTCATCTATTTCAATTTGGGGAATAGTGGCTGTTCCAAAAAAGTGCTTAATGCAACTTGCATGCCAACAAGAGGCGTTGCTTGGGTTTAGTTCTTTGCCACAACAAAGGCACTTCATAAAACTTTCTCCTTTATAGTTACATTCCCGATTGTATCTTTGCAGGCTACAAGCAATAAACCAAAGCGGTCTTTTGGGTTAATTTTCCAATTATTGCTTACTAGATTTAATAGCCACCCCTCTGGGATAATTCCATCAAAAAACGGAAATAGTGTCTCTGATTCATATGGTTCTTTTCTTAATGGTAAAGTTAAGGATACCGGTAAGGGGTTTTCTGAAGAAAGATATATTTCGTCATAGGAAAACGAATAACCGTTGTCGGTTTCTAAAAGCGTTCCTGCATAAACATCGTCTACATAGACATGTGCTTTCCTTAGTTCGCTCATTGCTTATTTTCCTTTCTAATAGGACCTGCTTCCATCCCAAACATCGCAAGGGCTGCGTTGACTTTATCCATCCTGACTGTGGATTTTCCTTGTTCTAAATCACGTATAAAACGAAGACCTAAACCAGATCGCATAGCAAATTCTTCTTGGGTAAGCCCGGCTTCTCTTCTTTTCTTTTTTATAAACACGGCTATTGGATTCATATTTTACCTCAATTTATACCCGTTAAGATATAAAATCAATATTATCTATACTTATTATACCTTAAAGGGTATATAATACAATCGTTTTAGTGATATTATACCCTAAAAGGTATAAAAAACTTGCAAAATTAAAAGAGAACAAATTAGCTATCAACTTAAATATCATTTTTTTGCATATGTCGCATCGAAGAAAGATTTATTGTTTTCTCTTAAAATTTATTAGTTAAACCAAAACGGATTAACATAATAAGTTATTTATGTGTTACCCCTGTTTTCATTTCGTATAAAGAAAGCAAATATAATGCAGACTGACCATAGAGGCCGGTTTCGTCATCATCTAATAAATCGACTACCTCTGAATTATAGAATTTATCTCTGGCATCTTGTATGCCTAACTTATAATTTTCAGCTATTAATTCAATGGTTTTATAAGCAATTATCATTTTAGAAATGTCATGTGGGAGAGACTCCGGACAATCCGCGTTATATTTAGCTCATGTTCTTTTTGATATGTATTCATTAATCGAATATATAGACATGCCATGTAGATCTTCGTAATCATCTATTAATTCCTGCAAGATGCCTTTTCTACTTAGAAGATTATATATAGATTTTGAACTTTCTTTTGTGGCAGAGGCGTATTGTTTGATGCACATAACTAAAAACCTGTTGATACCCATATCGGTTTTGTTGATAGTCACTTTTTCCATAGCGTTATTTTAACAGGTAGCAAATTTACATAAATTAAAAATAATATTTTGTAGGTGCTAATAATACTTTAAACTCATAGAAAACAACTACATGTCCTTAACGGATTTATAAATCATGTTATCTAACTAAGGTGTTTTTCTGGAACTTGGAAATCAAACCTATATTCTTCATCTACTTCATGATCAAGTTCTATATCAAACATCAATGTAGGCTTATCATCGTTTTGACTATCTCTACAGTTGGTGAATTTCCCTGTTCCAAAATAAGTGAAAGGGAGAACAATTCCGTCTTCTTCATCAACTTTTCTAACAAATAAATGGACTATCTTTGTTGCAAGTAATTTCTTTCCTTCTGCATTATCTTTAGTCGTTTTATTAACGGATTCCCATTGGAAAATAGAAGGGGAGAGGAATTTGTCTTTATAATCGAAATTACCCTTTGCCACTTTATCTTTTTCTAATCCGACGAAGACATATGTAATTTTATTTTTTGTGTCATATTTAGTCCCTTGCATATAGGAATATTGCTTTCCATCGATTTCCATCATGATTTTGTCTTTTTGGTAATTGCCATACATCTTGAATGGGCCTTCAAAATCGCCAAATTCATTCTCATATCTTTCTAATCCGTATTCTAGTAAATCATTAAGGAAGTCTTCAAAAGCAGTTCCTTTTCCTTTCTCATAATTCAATTTATAGGGGCTTGAATTAATTATTACTTTTCTTGAAATTAGATTATCAACAGCAGTTTTAAGGCTATATGGGTTAACTCTTTTATATTCTTTAACTAATAAATCAAAGTCTATTTCATTATCTAGGATTTGTTTGATAATCAAATATTCTTCTCTTCTAGTTAACGGCA
>URTN01000028.1 GCA_900550795.1 uncultured Mollicutes bacterium | reverse complement strand
GTTCTTAAGTTCTTCGACCGCAATGACATCTAGTCCGACCGTAGGTTCATCTAATATCCAGATATTTGGATTATTGAGTAAAGAAGCGACTAGACATAATTTTTGTTTCATACCATGACTATAATTTGCAGTCGGGACTTCTAGATCTTCTTCTTTTAATTGGAGCCTAGAGCAAAGGTATTTGTAATTGGTCTTGAATTGACCTTCGGAAATCTGATAGATGGAGGCGACAAATTCTAGATATTCATATCCAGTCATGGCCTCATATACATTAGGCTCGCTAGGGACATACCCAAAATGGGATTTAGCTAATAATGGTTCTTCTTTAATATCATAAGAAAGAAGCTCGATTGTCCCTGAATTGAATCTTTTTAATCCAATCATGCAGTCGATTGTCGTGGATTTACCTGCACCATTCCTACCGATAAAGCCAAATAATTCGCCTTGATGTACTTCTAGGTTAAGTCCTTTCAATACTTCTTTTTTTCCATATGATTTATGTAAGTCTTTAATCAATATGGCAGGAGTAGAAGAATCAAAGTCTTGATCTAGGGAAATTTCTTTTTCTTCCATTACTTCTTCCTCCTGCTGATGAATATTATTTTCTCTTCTTCTAGATGGTAAGTCGAGTTACAAAATGGACAATAATAAGTATCCCTACCTCTTTCGAGTAATTCATCTTCCTTACATATTGGGCAATATTTGCTATAGATATCTTCGCTAGCGGGCTCAATATATAAATGCGAATCTAGATAAGTAGATATTAATCCCATCTCATCTAGATAATCTTTAGATAATAAAATTACATTATCATCAACTTGATAACCTAGATGCCATAAGGAAATATAATCATAGCTAGAGCATTTATTCTTAGGTTCAATAACACTAAATGGTTCATTTGGACAGATATTTAGCAATGATGAATATCTTAATTTGCCTTTAGCTATTTCAATTAAAAAGGAAGAAGAGAGGTAGCTTAATGACAAATCAAAATCCTTGTTCTTGAAATGGATTGAAGTTGGCAAAGCTATTTCCTTATTGTCAAATAAAGGTAACTCCTTATTTTCCCTTAATTTAAATCCCTTTAGCTTTAGATTCTTTAACAAAAGGAAATAATAATATCTAGCTAAATCAACATTAAGCGAGACATCATCATAATAGCTAATCATGTTCTTATAGAATTTATAGACCGCATTATATTTTTGATTATGTAGCAAGATATTGGTTGGGATGACGTTCTTAATTCTTTTTGGAGACTTGGATACCCTTTTATAGAAGCTAGTATCCTTTATCCTATCTAATTTAGAGAACATCTTGTTTAATTGCTTTAAGGCAATGGATAGATAATCATCATCGATATTGAGTTTATTTGGATATACTCCTAATAAAGAGACATAAAAGGAACGGCAACGTTCTAACTCTTCATAAAGAGATTCGATAAAAGTAATGATAAAGATATTCTCATAGATTATATATTCATCGTAATATTGGAAATAATATACTTGTTCAGGAACCATCTTGTCCCCATATCTTTTCCATAAAGATGAATCCATTAGTGTCTTTCTCACTGCCTCGCTAGAAAGTCCATTAGATCTAGAAGAAGATTCGATTATCTCTTCTTTTTTATTTAAGGAAAATGGCTTGCTTGCAATAGAAAAAGCAACGTTGAGGATAGATGAAAACTCTTCTAGGCTAGATTTATCTTTCTTAAAGGATATTTCTTGCAAAGAAGGGATTTCGATATCTTCGATTTTGCCAAATAGCTCATTAAGGGAGGAATAACTAGAAATAGATTTCTTAAGTAAGGTAATTCCTTCTTTAAGTGAGTTTTCCTCAACGTTTCTCATATTTATAATTTCTTTATAAGCCTATAGATATAGGAAATGGAATTTGGAAGGCCATCCTTGCCATAAGTCTTTTCGATAAGGTTGACTAGATTCTTTAAGGCTGGCTTGACAAAATCTTCAAACCTGCCTTCAATCTTGCATAATACTTTCCTAGTAAGCATGAAGTCGATTATTTCTTCTTTTGTTCCACCTAAACCAATATAGATAGGTACAATCTTTTCTATTTGGTTAAGGATACGGTTACCAAATGCTATATCGAATTCATCATAGATATAATCTGTAATCGTATTGAATTTATCTAAATCAGACTTAGATACTTGGTTTTCCTTATTTTCAGCCGCTTCTTTATATAAGGAATTGAGTTTAGAAGAAGATAAATTGATGCTGGAGGCATCTTCTTTTACTTCAAATGGTTCATTCTTTCTTTCAAAATCAAGGGTAATCGAACGGTCATAGACTTTATCGGCAATCGAGAAAGTCGAATCATCTTTATTTGCAGTACCGATAAAATAGCAATTCTCTTCGATATGGAGATTGCCTTCGATTAGCCTAGTCGGAGAGACAAATCCATAAGGGAGTTGCATTATTCTTATCTTCCAGTCCGGAACTGGATATTCTAGGACTGAGAGGAAATCGGCAAAATAATATTCGACACGGCTAATATTCATTTCATCGAGGACGAATATATTTATTTGGTCCCTATTGTAACCTGCTTCATATAGATTAAGGAGGAAGTCAGTCTCGTTATAAGTCCTAGAGAAGTCATTGAAATAACCTAGTAATGAGGTCTTGTCTCTATAAGTTGCCTGGATTGGAAGGAAGGTAACTTTCGCGTTGATAAATTTAGCAAAATATCTTGGCAAAGATGATTTTCCAGTTCCGGAAAGTCCTTCTAAAATCATAAAGTGAGAAGTTCCTAGGCCTGCTAGGAAGGTACGGATATAAGAAATATCAAAATAAAGATGTTCTTCTTTCGCTAGATAGTTCCTGAATTTGATAGGAAGTGATAATAAGTCGATATCATCGCTAGGAATCGAATCGACTTCAAATCCAGAATATTTTTCATCAATCCTAGATAATCCTGGGAATACTTTTTCCCTATCGTCAAGACTTCTAGCCTTATCGATATCTTCTCCGAGTGATATTTGTCCATTGCCCCCCATCGAAACGTTATTATTGCTAGTAGAGGTATTACTTGTTTTTGTATCAAAGCTAGATGTGACATCTTCATCTTGACTAGGGACATCACCATCTTCTAGTTTCATATTCTCATCAGGACAAAAGAATTTATATGGCTTATCTACTAATTTTAGATTAACGATGAACATGGCAATGGAACCAACTCCAATTGTCATAAAGAAAGAAATAAGCAATGTTACAAGGAAGGTATATCCTAACAAGTAGGTCATTGGGCCAATTGAAGATAAATTGCCTTGGATCAAGGCGATTATTACTGATAATCCATAAGAAAGTAATATTGAAGCAAGGATAACAATTACATAGGTTGCAATTAGCTTCTTGTTCTTCCATTTGATGTTATTGATTTTAGCAAATCTAGTTATGTAGATTAGCATGAATCCAAGAAGGATTATATAGACCGAAACAAGCAAAATAGAGACTACAACCATAGTCAAAGCCCCTGCTTCTACATTTATTTGCCTATAACCCATCCCATTAGCAATTGCTAATATTGGATTACTTTTCGAGAATACTTTCCCATCGGCACATAGACATAGCCCGCAAAAGGCAAAAATAACTGCGCTAATTGCAATCGCGGAGATGGCTATTAGGTTCTTTCGCGTTAGATAAGGACCTATAATCTTATTCTTGTTCATCTTCTTTTCCTCCTAAATCATTAATCATCTTGTTTCTTTTAAAGAGGGAAAATTTGAATTTATGTTCCCCTTTGTCGTCTTGCGTAATTTTAGTAGCCTCGTTTTCTTTATCGAAGGCTTCTTTTTCTTCTTTGCTCATCTCGTCTTTGGAGATGAATTCCTTTTCGGCAAATTTATAGCAATACCCCTTATAATAGATCTTCGTCTCCGTATTAGACATCATATCCTGGTATGTATTTTCATCCATGGAAGTAACATCAAATACAGTTTGCAATAATTCTTTTCGATCATCTTCAACGAATATTAGTTTTTTGTTATCCCTATCGATGAAATATAGACATACTATGATGGATATTATGGTTACAATCCCTGAATAGGACTGGAAGAAAGAGATAAATATCCCAATCGTAGGAATCCTTCTATTGCTATATTTGCCTATTATATCTTCATAGCTAGGCTTATATGAGTCATTAGAATTATTCGCATCTCCCCTAGTCGTATATCTAGTCACCCCGTCTATTTTATCAATAGATACGATGCGGTGAATGATATTGACTTTCTTATCATTCCTATAAGCGATTACATCATATTTCTTTATATATGATTCATCTACTTTCTTAAGGACAATCATATCAAATGTCTGGAACTGGTTATCTAGGTTATTATCAAATAGATACCCATTGGAGACATTTTTATTAGACATGGAGCCAGATGCTACTACCATAGCAGAAGAATCCCCAAACATTACTACCCCATTAGTAAACCTAGAATAAATTCCAAAGCAAAGAAAGGGAATAGCTAAGACAAGAAAGACGTAATAGACTACGTTTTTACTTATCGACACCGCCTTATTACGTCTTTTAGTTTTTGGATCATTCTCATAGATGATTGTATCTATAAGTTCAATGTCTCGGATCCCGCTTTCGGTCTCCGAGATAGCTTTATTGATGTAGTTTCTATATAAAATTATGATAACTAAAGCAAAGCAAATAACCCCAATACAAGTCGCGATTAAAGCAATGATCTCTAGTTTTGTCATAATTTATGGGCATTACATGCCTTCAGCAGTGAAGGTAAGATTAAATCCGTTTTTGTTAGCTTTTGGATAGAACCAATTATTTAGGTCAGCATTGATAGTGTCGATCGAGACATCCCAACCAGCAGTAAGCTCGGTAGCGCTTGTTCCATAGCAATTGCCAATAACAGTTTCGGTCCTAGGGGTTGCGGCTACACCATCAACTTTAGAAGTAGCTTTATTATCAAAGAAATAGCAAGGATTCATATTATTGAAACGAGTGCCCCATGCAAATTTGACTTTATATTCAAAAGTCCATTTATAACTGTTTTCTGCTAATTTTTCTTTTTTAACAATGCAATCATCATTTCTTAATCCAGTAGGATTTGACCATGTATTATCTGCACCAGCAGGGGATATCGTAACGCCTTTCGCATCAGTGCAAGCAGGAAGAGTGATAAAACCAGCAGTTACAGCATTTGATAAATCATTATCGATATTCATTTTGACATTAAATGATGCAAGAGAATCAGCTGATGAAATAATTTCGACAACAAATGTATGTTCTAAAGTTTCAGGAAGTCTATCGCCTTCTTTCTTATAATAAACCCTGTTGCTAACTTTCCCGTCTTTTATTCCGTTTCCATTAGTATTTGTTTTAATATCTTCGCCAGCGGCATCAAAACGGAAATATTCCACTAAAGGATTACCTTTTTCAATTGGGGCACCTTTATGGTCATCGGCATCCTTGTTATATGAATAAACATTCATTTGTAATGAACCATTGATAATTTTGCCAACTTCAAGATTACCTTGGTTCTTTTGCTCAGCGCCAGCAGATAATACGAAAGCAGCAAAGCCACTAGAGACAAGAGCAACTCCACCTAATACAACAGCTGCAAAGGCAACTTTCTTTCTCTTGTATGATTCTCTTGTTAATTTAGCCATTTAAATTTTTCTCCTTTTAATTAATACAATTTATAAACGATATTTCTTTAAATAAATTACTTGGTCACTAAAGTAATTTTGAACGAAGCATCAATATTGTGAACAGCACCCAAACTTGTTTCTGCTGCTTTTTTGTTTTCTTCAGTGGCCGTTAAACGATTGTAATATAGGTAAGGATTCTCATTTTTATTATTATCATTATTTCTAAATTTGTTTCCCCAGCCAAACACTATCTTTAAATCGAAGGTAGCAGTGTTTGCACCATAAGACTTAGGATTAATATAAACTCCAACAGCAGCAGTTTCGGTGCTGCCTAATGCAACAACAGTTGGCATCTCCGCAACATATCCATCGGTGGCAGCTTTGCTATACTTATTAGCCTCCTCCGTTGTTGTTTCTACAAACTTGGTTTTTGTTCCGTCAATCAAATCACCGATATTAGCGTTTGTTGGTTCGGTATCAACGTTAGCAACAGTAAAAGTCTTAGTTATAATAAGAGTTTCTTCATTTTCACCACTATTGGTTAGCCAAGCATTAGTATTGTCCATTGTTTTAGGAGCGCCAAAGTATATCGATCCAAGATTAGTGTCAATTGTAATTTTGTGATCATTCCTTTCTATGGTGTCTGCTTTAATTGTTCCGCTAACACTAGCTTCGGCACCACCAGTAATAACCCAGGCTGCAAAACCAGTAGATACGATTGCAGCCGAGCTTAAGATTGCGATACCAAGCGTTAGGCTTTTGGACTTGGACGGTTTTTTGAATTTGTTCATAAAGGATTACCCCCCCCTCAAATATGCGGCTATAAGATAATGCCCAAATTACTATTTGTAAAGTTTTTTTAGGTATAACGGATTGCTATAGGAATGTAAAAACTTGTTATTCAAAGTAAAATTTAGCGATATTTTGCACTAGTCAACAAAAAGTAGACACAACATTTCAAGTTTTAGACCCTTGTTTCTTGTAGTAGGCATCCTTGTATTGCTTTGGGGTCATGTATTTCAGAGAATACGCAGGACGCTTTTCGTTGAAGAACAGTATATATTCGTCTATTTCCTTGATTATCTTTTCCTTCGAAGTCAGGTGGAAGTCGGCGAACATTTCGGTCTTGATCCATCCGTTTATCGATTCCATGGCCGCATTGTCCGTCGGAGTCCCTGCACGAGACATCGAATGTATGATATTATAAGCAGGCAGGAGTTCATTGAACTCCTTGGAGGAGTATACAGATCCCTGGTCGGTATGGAGAACCATCTTAAGGTCTGGATGCTCTTTTTTGATTTCGATTATGTCCCTGATTCCGTTAATGTAGGTCATCCTGTCACCCCTTTTAGAAGATAGGGAATGGGACAGTATCTCGTTGTTCCAAAGGTCCATATAAAGCGTTAGCTCGAAGTAGGTACCATCAAGGTAGAATGCCGTCATGTCGCTGACGATGCACTCGTATGGGCCGTTTATGTTCAAGCCGGCCATCAATAGGTTCGGGTAAACCTTCTTGTCGTCGCCCGGCTTCCTGTACTTATAGTGCTTGGATATGCTGACAATGCCAACGTATTTGCAACACTTATGGGCATAGACATCACTCATCGCTATCCCCGTATCGAGCCTAATCTTGGCATTAAGCCACCTATATCCGTGGCTTGGATAGAGCTTGTGGTACTTTCTGAAGAGGTTGATGTTGTTTGCCCTTGATATCAACTTCTGGGATGGATTGCTGATTCTATCCTTCCATTTATAGAAGCCGGATCTGTTTATCCCCATTACCCTGCAGATTCTCTTGACGGGGTATTTCCCGCTCAGTTCCATGACTATTTGGTATTCTTGCTGCTTAAAGAAACGTACTCCCTGCTGGCCCCACCCCCTTTCACTTCGTACCCTTTTTTTGCTCGGGCTTCTCCTACCTTGGCCCTTATGACCTCGTCTATCAATTGTTCCTTCGATAGGGAGGAAAGACGGTTGAACTCATCCGTGTCGGTAGCTTCTTTCCTGATGGTTGCGTTCCTTGGCTTTTTAGGAATGGTTTCGCCTATTGAGCGCCTGTATTCATTCGCCCAGTAGTAAATGCCGTTACGTGTCACGCCAAGCATACTCTGTGCTTCCTGAGTAGTTAGCTCGCCGTTTACAAAGCGCTTGGCGATGTCTAGGTTTTCTGACCTTGTGTTATGCATAGTAGCACCTCCTTGTCTCATTATACAAAATCGTTGTTTATTTTTAGTACAAGTGTGTCTACTTTTATGTTACCGGTTCATTTTTAATTGGTATAAAAATTGTCTTTTTAAACTAAGAAGCAAAAAGTTTGCCTAGGCATAGTCACGAAAAAATCAAATACCGTATTTGTAATGCACGACATACTCGAGAGTATTTGAAGATACTGCAATGCCATCAATATTTAAAGATAGGTATAAATAATAATATTTTGAGCCTGGGTTTATGAGCAATCCTTTATACTTTGGCAACGTGAAGCTCACAGAATAAACAATAATTCCATTTTGTATATTAGACTTATCAATCGCAGAAGACATATTACTATATCCGCTGGTTAAACTCCAATTTGCATTCGGTGCATTCTCTAAATTATAAGAACCAAACAATTTTAAAGTAGCCACGACCGTAAAACTCTTAGCCGCATTTCCGTCGGAGGT
>URTN01000027.1 GCA_900550795.1 uncultured Mollicutes bacterium | reverse complement strand
AATATGAAAAACAAATTATTAATATTATTTAGCTTATTATTATTGCCTTTATCATCGTGTGGTGAGGGCGATTATAGCAAGAAAAACATTGAATACATAAATGAAAAAGAAGCTTATCTATATACATTGCGTGATAATAGGCAGCTTTTCAAATCGCTTAAATTTGCTTATAACGTCGATAATATATCTGAAATTAAAAACAATCATGTCTTTACCTGTGTATTAATAGATTTAAGTCTTGAAAATGTGACTCTTTCAAAAGAAAACATTGATGAACTTTATTCTTTGCTTGAATGTAAATCCTATGTCTGGATTACGTTTTATGGAATAAGCGATACATCTTTCTTTGCTTATACAAAGTTTGATAATGAAAAACACTTTTTCGATTATAAATCTGCCGCTTTGCAAACTTGGTATAACGATGGGAAAAATGATTATGTAAATAATTCAGGTTATTCCGCTTATCAAGATAATTATTCAAATGATTCTTATAAAGAAATGGTACTAGGTTTTTATTCAAGTGCAGTAAAATCAGTGCTAGGGTCATTCTAATATGGTTTTAGAAGCCAAAAACATTTCAAAATCATTCTTTGAAAAAGAAAGAACAATAAAAGTAATTGATAATTTTTCTTTTTCTTTTCCTTCAACAGGGTTTGTATGTCTTATTGGAGAGTCGGGTTCTGGCAAAACGACTTTATTAAATATACTTTCTTCGTTATTAAAGCCAGACGAAGGTTCTGTTATTTTGCTAGGGGAAGATATATATTCTTCAAAGCAAAAACAACTAGTGGGATTAAGGTCTAATAAGATTGGTTTTGTTTTCCAAGAAGGCAATTTAATTGAAGATCTTACTGTTGTAGATAATTTACATTTCATATCAGATGATGAAAACCAAATCGATGATTGCTTGCAGAAGTTCAACATATTGCCTTTGAAAAATGTTTTGGTGTCTAAATTGTCTGGCGGTGAAAAGCAACGCGTTTCGATTGCCCGTTGCTTCCTTAAAAGAAGTGAAGTCATTTTTTTAGATGAACCAATCGCTAATCTAGACAATAAAAATGCATTAGAAGTGCTAGAGGCCATAAAAACGGCTTCTAAAGCTTCTTTGTGCTTAGTTTCCTTGCATAATGAAGAAGCCGCTAAAAAGTATTCTGATGTTCTTATTAAATTAACGGGTGGTGGGGGATATGAGGTTGTTAAAAACTTAGAAAAAGAAGCGATTTCCTTTGTAGATAACAATCGTATCGAACAAAACGTTATAAAAAATAAAAGAATAATGTGGAAATTTGCCTGGAAGAATTTTTTATCTAGAAAGGCAAGGACTATTTTGCTTCTTATAATATCGTCTATTTCGATGATATTCTCTTTATTTCAGGGATCTGTTTTGTTTTTTAATTCGGCAGCTGCATTTTCTTCGGCGCTAAAGAAAGAGGAATCCTGGATAATTCCTTTGAAGCAAACTCAAATTAACGAACCTACAAAAGAAGAGGTTTTATTGAAATGCGGTCTTGATTTTTATCAAAATTCAAAAAAAGGATTTGGAGAATGTGTACCAATCATAACGGGCAAAGAAAGTAAATATAATACAGCCCTATATTATGTCCCTTTTGTAGATGGGCTTGTTATTAATGGAAAGAGTATTAATAAGCCGGATTCGGGGCAATGTGTTATTTCTTCTTTTATAAAAAATATATGGCCTAATTCTCTTGCTTCTAGCATTTCTTCTAGTTTTTCTAGGATTAATGTTTCTTTTAATTATGCAGAAGTGGTTGATATAGATTATTCTCCTTCCATCATGGATTCCCATATTAGAAACCCAAATTACCAAGCAAATAATCTAGATAGATTTTTGACAAAATATGCGTATGTAATCATGAATCCAAATGATTTTTATTCAATATATAGCAATTCGACTTCCTTATCCTTGCCGGGTGCATCCTTTGCGACTGAAATATTAACAATGAAGCAATATGCTAACTTCATAACTTTTTATTCGAAATTTACTAACCAAAATATATTAAATGGTACTCAAATAAATAAAAATGATGATGTCGTTGTATCGAAAAAATATCTTTCTTCATTAGGCATTCAGGAAAAAGATTATGCCAACTTCATAAACAAAAGCTTCTCTTATCGTGATTTGTCTTCATCCCCTAATTATGTAAATTATGAGCAAACGCCGAATATTTATTCTATTAAAAAAGAAGTCACGGTAGTTGGAATTACAGATGATGAGACATCCGATGTTTATGCTTCGGAAGAATTCTATTCAGAAATATGCCAAGTTCTTCCCTATTATTCATACCAAATAGCCGCCATAAATAATAATAACTCGGCTATGGGTCTAACTTTATCTAAGAGCAATTTTGAATCTACGTTGAACTTCTTATCCCCGATTTATGGAATAACAAAGATTAAAAGCGGTACTTTCTCGGGTGTTTTCATAACTTTAAGCGTTTTGTTATTTTCTTTAACTCTGTTTGTCGGCGTTTCAATTGGGATTGAAAGCGTATCTGGCAAAGAAAAAAGAATTGCTTTATTGATGTCATTAGGCAACTCATCAAGTTCGTTATCGAAATATCTTTTATTGCCTTGCATCATTTTACAGGCTGCTTGCTACATTTTTTCATCAATCTTTTCTTTGATTTCGATTTTTGTCATTAATAGATTGCTTATGGGTGAAAATGCTTTAGGCATATCATATTCTTTGTTCCGTTTAGAGAGCGTCTCTATAGTTCTCTGTCTTTCTATTGCAATGATTTCTCTAATTGCTTCCCTTCTATTTGTTGTTAGGAGAATTTCGAAAGTTGATATAGCCGAAACATTAAAAGGAAAGGTATAGTCCTTAATTTGTTTTTTGAACAAAGGTCGAATTCTATCCTTTGTTGTTGCTTATTAACCTATGGTTATAAAACCGCTACCATTTTGTTGATTTTAATTGACAAGAGAGCTATTGACTATTAGAGTTATTGACGCTGAAGGTTATTCAATATGGGTAGGGAAAAGGTTTTTTTGATTTGCAGTGAATGTCTAAGTAGAAACTACGCTGTATATAAAAGTAAAGACAAGACAACCAGGCTTGAATTGAATAAGTACTGCAAGCATTGTGGAAGGCATACCCTTCATAAAGAAAGTAAGTAAAGGAGACAACGATGAACCCAATCAAATATACAAAAGAAGTTGTCAAAGAAGGCAAACGTGTACGTTGGCCAAAGCGTGAAGTCTTATTACCAACATTGGTAGTAGTTCTTTGCATAGCTGCCTTTGCCGCCATATTCCTCTCCTTGGAGGATTTAACGGCTGGATCTCTTATCCAACAATTAAGGAATGCCTTTGGAGGTAAATAATAATGGCTGCAACAAATTTAGGCGAAAAGCAGTGGTATATCGTAACCACTTATTCAATGCACGAAGCTAAGACTGCCGATAATCTTAGGAAACGTATAAATACCATGGGCATGCAGGATTTGATTCTCCGTGTCTTGGTTTGCGAACAAGAAGTACCAGTCTTAAAAGATGGGCTTCCAACTGGAAAGACAAAGACAATCAACCTCTATCCAGGCTATATCTTTGTTGAAATGATCATGACCGACCAATCTTGGTATATTGTCCGTAACACCCCAGGTGTTACCGGTATTGCCGGATCTAGCGGTGGTGGACAAAAGCCAACCCCAGTCACCAGGGAAGAAATCGAACCAGTACTTAAGAGAATGGGTATGGTCGATGAATCTATGTATGACCGTTATGCTGTTGGCGATAGCGTCAAGGTTATCCATGGACCTCTTGAAGGAACCGAAGGTAAAATTGTTTCTATTGATAAAGCCACCGGTGCTTGCAGAGTCGAAACAGTCTTCTTCGGACGTTCTACTCCAGTCGATGTTGATTTCTCTGAAATCGAAAAAATCTAATGAAAAAATAATCCCCCAAGCGAATGAAGTGAGACACTCCTGTTGTTGGTTCAACATTTGGGTCTTGCTTCAGAATAACTTAGGGGATTTTTATATTGCCTAGTCGTAGATATTCTTTCTTATTTCGTCTAGGGATTCATCAATGCTTTTAAATCCTATAAAGGAATTCTTGTTCTTAAAATCGTCTAATCCCATATTCAAATAAGTATGATAGAAGACATTAGATATATTTAAGAATAACATCTCGGATATCCTGAGTTTTGATTCATTAGTTTGGTCGTCTACGACAATAGAAATAAGTCTATCGGCAGTAGATAACGCTAATCTACCATAATTATCGCAGGTAAGATAAGTAGGGGCGGATTCGATTGGCTTAAGCCAGTCTAGATATTCTTTTAATGGTGAATTGTCTTGGAACAATTTATCCCCGTTTATAGCTATATGCATCGAAGTGGCGTTGTCCATTAATTTGGATGGGTCAAATCTGGTTAGTTCTTCTTTGGCTACATCTGTAATTTCTTTTCCGGCATCTTCTTTAGCAAACATCTTATCCAATAAGAAAGAAGCTGCTCCGATTACATAAACGGCTTCTTCTTTTGCCCCTTTGCTTATGTCTAAACGTAAAAAGGAGTCGACCGTGTAATCAAATTGGTCAAGTAATAATGAAAATAAATCTAAAGCGTGTTTCATGGGGATAATGATACATTATTTTATTAACAATAGTTTATAATTTGATTCATTATGAAATATTTGGTTGTTTCTGATATACACGGTTCTAGCAAGGGAATGGATTTGCTTAAAGAAGGCGTATCTAGATTTAAGCCTGATGTAATCTTGCTACTAGGAGACATTTTATATGGGGCATATGATTCTTCTAGTAGCTATGTAGTTAAGACATTTAGGGAAATGAATATTCCTATAATCGCAGCAAGGGGGAATTGCGATTATGAAGAAGATGCCTCTACTTTAGGATTTGATTTGCCTTTAAATAGATCTATTTCTATATTTGGACACAACGCCCACTTGTCACATAAACCATTCTCGTTTGTATCTTTTCCTCCGGGCGAGATACTTATAAATGGACACACTCATTTCAAATGCCTTTATTCTGAACTAGGAGTAATTCATTTGAATCCTGGTTCAATCGGATTGCCTAGGGATGAATGTGCTTCTTTTGCCTTGATAGATGAAAAAGGCATAAGCCTAATAAATGCCGAAAACCTAGAAACAATCAAGTTTTTATCATTCTAGATTATTAAATATGAAAAATTGTTCATATTCTTGTTGAAAATATGAATGTTCTTTCATATACTTATGCTTGTAAATATGAAAACTCATTCATATAAAGGAGGTAACATGGCAATTCCAAGCGACAAGATAATAGACAAAATGGAAAGCCTGCTAAATATAGCTAGCGATTTTACTAGATTAAAGATTATGTATGCTTTATCAACAAAAGAGAGCAATGTATCCGAAATAGTAAAAGAAGTAGGTGCATCCCAATCTTTAGTATCTCATCAGCTTTCTATCTTAAGGAAAGCTAACCTCGTATCGACTAGGAAAGAAGGTACATGTGTCTATTATTCTTTAGCAGATGATCACGTTACCAAATTGTTGAATGTAGTTTATGACCATGTCTTGGAGGATAAATAAAATGGAAGAAGACTCAAAAAAAGAGATTATAGCTCTTTCTATTAGGGCTGTTATTACGATTACCCTTATCCTAATTGGAAAGCTTTGGATAAATGAAGATTTTTCCTGGTGGGGTAATTTAATTATTATGCTTAGCGCCTATTTCATTATAGGTTATGACATCATTATCGAGGCTTTTAAAAGCATATTCATCGAACATGAGATATTTAATGAATGCATGTTGATGCTACTTGCCTCGGTCGGCGCTTTTGCATTAAGGGCATATGGTCCTGAACATAATGAATATATGGAAGGGGTTTTAGTTATCCTTTTATATCAAATAGGAGAAATGTTTGAAGACCTAGCTGAAGAGAAATCCAAAGACGCGATTACTAAGGCCATAGATTTAAGAAAAGACAAGGCCAATGTTGAAATTAATGGAAAAATAATTGAAAAAGAAAGTGAAAAACTTATTCCTGGCGATATTGTTGTTGTTGGAAACGGAATGAAAGTTCTTTGTGATGGGGTCGTTATTTCTGGTAGTGGAGAGACTGATGAATCTTCTTTGACTGGTGAATTTATCCTTATCTCTAAAAAAGAAGGGGACAAGGTTGTCTCTGGATCAATTTTGAAATCTGGTTCACTTAAAGTAAAAGTAAGTAAGCCATATAGCGAATCTACGATTGCTAAGCTATTAGACTTAGTTGAAAATAGTGCCGAAAAGAAATCAAAGGCCACTAGATTTATAACTAAATTCTCTAAATATTACACTCCTATAATTACCTTCCTAGCCTTACTTGTTGCTATAGTGCCTCCGCTATTTTTAGGAATTTCATCTTCTAAAGTTTGGGCCGATTGGATCTATACTGCTCTATCTTTCCTAGTAGTAAGTTGCCCATGTGCGATTGTAATTTCAGTACCTCTAGCCTACTTCTCCGGATTAGGATTAGCATCTAAAAACGGTATTCTAGTAAAAGGGGCCGGCTATTTTGATAAATTAGAAGAATTAAAAAAGGTTGCTTTTGATAAAACCGGAACTCTTACAAAAGGCGAATTCAGCATAAAAGAAGTAACCCCTGTAGGTGTTTCAAAGGATGAAATGCTTGAATATGTAGCTGCCGCCGAATCTAATTCGACCCATCCAATTGCTAAATCACTAGTGTCCTCAAGCAAATTTGATTCAGACCAAATAGAAGAATATGTTGAAGAAGCTGGATCCGGAGTTGGCTGCGTCTATAAGGGCCATAAAGTCAAAGTAGGCAAGGCTAGCTACTGTAATGGAGTTGACATTGAAGGCGTAGGAGCAAGAGTTTATGTCTCTATCGATGATAAATATGTTGGATACATTACTTTAGTTGACCAATTGAAGTCTGGTTCAAAAGAATGCATCAGTGGATTAAAAGAAAAAGGAATCACTACCTATATAGTTTCTGGAGACAAGAAAGACAATGCCTTAGAAATTGGAAATGAACTAGGTGTAGATGTTGTCAAATATGAACTTAGGCCAGAAGAGAAAGTCTCATTCTTACATTCTCTTATCGACGAAGATGATGGAAGTGTAGCCTATGTCGGGGATGGAATTAATGATGCCCCAAGCATTGTTTTAGCCGATGTTGGTATTGCAATGGGTGGGTTAGGTTCAGATGTAGCGGTTGAGAATGCCGACTGCGTCATTATGAATGATGATCCTTCTAAAGTTGTTAGCCTTATCAAGGTTGCTCATAAAACTAGAAATAGGGCTGCATTTAATATAGCTGTTTCCTTAATTGTTAAATTTGCTGTCATGATACTAGCTGTTATTGCTTCAATAATGGGCACCTGGTCATTACCTTTATTTGTGGCAGTTCTAGCAGATTCTGGCTTAGCCATGTTAATGATATTGTCTTCATTGCTACTTGGATTTAGCAAAATCAAGAAATAAAAACTAAGCAAGCAAAAATGTTTAAAGCATCAATGCTTGCTTTTTCATATTAGACTTTTTCTCAACTTGTATTATTTAGTTTCAAAGTCTGGCTTTAAGTTGATTTAAGCGCCTCTAGTAAGTTAAACTGTTTGTAATTAATATTGATTATGAAAAACGCGCTTTTGTTAATGCCGTTGTTATTTCCTCTTACAACGTGCTCGAGAAAAATATATTATCCAAAAAACCCTTATGTCGTCACGGAATTTGGGAAAGAATATTCGTTTTATTCCCGTAAAGACGACTCACTTGTAGGAACAATTGAAATTACCCATAATCTTGAATTAATTTCTGTAAATTTAAAATACGAAAGCAACGAAAGCCAAGAAATTAATTTAGAAAGGTACTTGCCGAAATTCTTTACTTTCGAAAGAAAACGTAGATGTTTTGTTAATAAACAGCCGGTTCTAGAATCGATTCTTATTAATGGGACTGATTACATGGGGAGAGAGTTGAATTCTATAGAATTTTCATCAAATGCTAAAGTAGATTTCAAATATCAAGAGACAATTCCCGATGCCTATATGGTCTTTTTGAGGTTAGACCCTTCCTTCATTAGAGGTGTTTATCATGTCAGTAACGACTGGGCCGAGACCTACTTTATCCAAGATCATCACATGCCTGCTTATGTAGGGGATATAGATGAAAGTTGTCAATGCTCTTGCTATTAATTTAAACGAACCAAATAAAGTAATTTTATAAAAATATATTTCATTTAGCTTTTGTCATTCAAAAATACGAATTGAGTTGAATTAATTTTTGTTTATTTAATTCTTAAGTTTATTTTTCCAAAAGTTTAAATGCGTTTCTAAAAGTAAAATAGGCATTTTTTGATAAATGAGTTTAATAA